>JBFJTQ010000399.1:0-4136 GCA_041625275.1 Binatia bacterium
GGCACCGCGGCCAACGCCTTGTCCCAGCGCGACGGGTCGGTGCATGAGAAGTTGAAGTTGGTCCACGAACTCAGCAGTACCTTGACGGCGCCCGGGTCCTTGAGCATCCCGTTGGCGACGTTGTTGGTCACCACACCGCTGCCAGGCTTCGCGTTCATCATCGCCGGCATGTCCTTCTCGCCACGGCCGTCAATCTTCTTGCCCTTGCCGTACTTCTTGGCGATGTCGTCGACGTAGGCGTCAAACTTAGGGAACTTCCCGGTTGGGACGCTGTTGGACTGAAGCGTGCCGCCTTCGACGTCGATCGAGCCGACCAGGCCATTGAGCGCGTGGACCGCCATCGCCGCGTAGGTGCCGCGCGGATTCATGGCAACGCCCGGCCCCATCCACACCGCCACCTTCGGTGCGGCCTTGCCCATCGCGCGGGCCACGCGGACGATCTGCGCCGCCGGGATCAGGGTTTCCTTCTCCGCCCAGGCGGGCGTACGGTCCTTCAGCTCGAGATTCCACCATTTGACCAGCCCATGCGTCTCCTTCTCGGCGAAGGCAGATTCCTCGACCATCTGCCCCGCGACAAACAGGTTCTTGCCGTCCTTGAAATCGCCGACGAACTCCCGATTCCAGAGCCCGTCGGTGAGCAGCACGTGGGCGATGGCGCTGGCCAACGCGCCGTCGGTGCCTGGCTTGACGGGGAGCCACTCGTGGGCCTTGGCCGCCGCGTTGGACAGGCGCGGGTCGACCGCGATGACCGTGCCGCGCGCCAGAATTTGCCCGAATTTGTTGATCGTGTTGGGCACGATTCGGTTCGAGGCGAGGGGATCGCATCCCCAGGCGACCAGGCAATTGGTGTTGGCGAGGTCGTAGTCGCGGTAGCCGAAGAAGCCCTGCGTCAGCCCCGGCCCCATCTTCTCCGCTTCGGCGCAGATGGCGCTGTGAGAAAAGTAGTTGGGCGTGCCGAAAATCTTCGGGAGTGTGCCGTAAAGGAGGTCGCGAGCTGTCGACGAGTAGCGACCGCGGATATAGGCGAGCTTGTGTGTTTCCTTGTTCTTCCGCAGCTCGATCATCTTGTCGGCGACGATGTCGAGCGCCTCGTCCCAGGTGATCGGGACGAACTTCGGATCGATGCCGCGCCCCTTCTGAGGGTTGGTCCGCTTCATCGGCACCTTGATCCGGTCGGGATCGTAGGTCTGCTGTGGGATCAGGTGACCGCGGGGGCAGACGTAGCCGCTATTGGTCTTGGAGAGCGGATTCCCGCGCACCCGTACGGCGCGGCCGTTCTGGACGAAGATCTGAATCGCGCACCATTGCGTACACCCCTGGCATGCCGTTGATACCCACTCACCCTTGGCGGGACCTGCGCGTTTAGCCTTGCGCACGGCCATCGCGCTGGTTGCCGGTTGGGCCAGAGGCACCCCGGCCATCAGCAAACCGCCCGTGGCGACCGTTGCCTTGATGAAATCCCGTCTCGTCAGTTTCATACAGTAGCCTCCTTTGCCGCTGTCAATGTCGAAAGAGCGTGTTTAAGACGTGCCAATGCTACGCTTTGGCATCTTCGCAGCCCGCTTTTCGCCCCAGTCTCGTTAGTGAACGTATTGATGGGAATTCTCAGGATGACTGATCGTGATCCAGCGCCATTAGCAATTGGGAATGGTCTTTCGTGAGCGAAAATCATGCTGCCGCCAGACATCGTTTTCGCGGAAAGATCCGGCGTCCAAAATAGGGAGTTTTCACTGGAAACGAATTCGCCAGCGGAGAACTCCCCGAATTCCAGACCGTCACAGATGCAGGCCGTTTTCATTTGTGAACGCCGGATCTCCAGCGCGGCACGCCTGTGAATCGTCTCAGTCAGACCCCCATCCCTCGCAACCACACACAATTCAGTCTCCTGACGATCTTGAGGTTGCTTTCCAAGGCTTATGTCCAGGCTTCCGATCAGTACATAGGGCAAGACTGATGCCAGGCGTTGCCGCGATGTTGGGTCGCGTAAGTACCTAGCTTGGCGTTGTTTTTCACAAAGCCCGCGGGGGACGCTAAGGCCTGGGGACGAACATGATTGCAATTTGCAATGGATTATTGTAACCAGTTAAAAATAAAGAGTTTTTCTGATTGCAATTTGCAATACAATGACAAGTTGAAATGCTAGCGGCACGCAGCATGAGAGTGATAGCAAAGGAAGATATGTTAATATTTAGCGGGACGTGGCCATCACCTTGGTAACCCGGCCGGTAGAGCAGCCGAGGTTAGCCGAGCCGGTTTAAAGCCTTCTAAAAAGATATCGCAGCAAACATTTTGGCGAGACACTAGCTGGTCATTTCCACGAGCCGCTGAAACCCCGGAGTGAGCCGCTGTCTGAAGCCGCCTTCGGGCGTGGCCTCAAGGAACATCGCCTCCACCTCAGGTCGCGCCTCCACCCATCGTAGCCCCGCCTCCGTCCCCATGACCATAAGGGCCGTGGCAATACCGTCCGCGGTCATGCAATCCCGGGCGAACACAGTGACCGATACCAGCGAAGAGTTAGTGGATAACCCTGTGCGGGGGTCGATGATGTGATGGCTTTTCTCTGCCTCCCGACGCTTGAAGCGCCGGTACGAGCCAGAGGTTGCCAGGGCGCCATGTGTGAGGCGCACCACCGACTGAAGCTCAACGCCCCTGCGTATACTCTCCTCCGGTCGCTCGATGCCGATGGCCCAGGGCTCACCTCCAGGTGCCCGACCTGAAACCGCGACTTCGCCCCCGATCTCGATCAGATAATTGCCGACGCCGCGTTGGCGCAGGATTTTAGACAAGGCATCGACACCGTAACCCTTGGCAATCGCTGAAAAATCAAGATATATGCCTTGGACCCGCTTGTTGAGGCGCCGTCCGCTGACAACGAGATTGCGGTAGCCGACGCGACGCCGGGCGGCTGCAACGGCTGCGGGGTCGGGCGCTTCGCCGCGCACAGAAGGCCCGAAGCCCAAAAGGTTGACCAGCGGTCCGACAGTCGCATCGAACGCACCCTGAGTCACCTCGCTCAGCGACATCGCCGCGTTCAGCACCCGCTCGAAGTCTTCAGAAACGGTCACCCATTGACCGGCGGGCATTTCATTGATGCGCGAAATCTCGGACTGGGGATCCCAAGTGGACATGGATTTGTTTATGGCCCGAAGCCGCGCATCGATTTCCGCCGGAAGTCCGGCCAGGGCATCGGCAGGCGCTCCGTGCACGGTGATCGTGTAGGTCGTGCCCATCGTCTCGCCTCGAAATGTGAACGACGGGCCGGCTGAAGCCGAGTGGTACTGCTGCCACAGCACCACACCGACCAACGTGCAAACCAGAGCGAGGGCCCACCAATATCGAACTCTCATGGAACTCAGGGAAGGTTACTTCAAACGGCGAGTTTTTGGGAGAGGGGCGGTACTAAGACAACGCAACGAATTCTCATCCCCGCTTCAATTGACCACGGCTCCAAACTTACAACTAGTTTACCGCTCAAAACCGACGAGGTCCTATCGGAGCGCAGCGAGATTGCACCCAAGGAAAAACGTCAAGCCTAATTCTCATGTCAACTTATCCCGGCGTGTACTCCTCTTCCTCGTCCCAGAACTCCTGGATCTCTTTCCACGTCCTGCGTACGGTCCCATCCAAATCCAACACCTTGGCGTACTTCAGGACACCGGCCATGGTCACCATGCCGGCAATATCCCCTTTATCATTTCTAATGGGCAGGTGGCGGAAATTCCCTTCGCGCATTTTGGACAAGGCTGCATTGACTGATTCGGAAGCCGAAAGGATAATCGGATTTGCCGTCATCACTTCTTTGACGGCCGTTTTCTTTGTGTCTATATCTTTACCCGCGACCCGGTTTAAAACATCCCGTGAAGTAAAAATCCCTTTGAGTTTCTTATTTTCCATGACAAGAGCGGCAGTACTGTCTCTCTCAAGCATGCCCCTGATTGAATCAAAAATGGACGACGATGCGTCTACCTTGAAGGGTCGACCGGACATGATGCTCCCAACTTTCCTGGCTTTGCGGGCGCCTTGCCCGGCCTCCACGGCGACTTTGAGAATCCGCCGGATGGAGACGAGTCCCAAGATCTTTCCCGTTTCGCTGCGCACCAGCATGTGGCAAAATTTACCTCGATACATTTCGCCCA
>JBFJTQ010000400.1:0-4128 GCA_041625275.1 Binatia bacterium
CTTCGCGTGTGCCGCCGAGGGGCAAAAGTCGCCGGCCCTTTTGTGCAACTCTGGGATCCGTTGTCGGTTCGGCCTTCTCGTTCAGCGCCCAACCTAAGGGGATAGCCGTGCCGCGGCGCGCCGCGAGTTCCAGCTTTCCGGCAGCCGCGGTCGTCGTCGCCATGTCGAGGACGAAGGGTAGCTCCGTCTTTGCCGGTGCCGCCAGACAGAGAGGATTAGTGCCGAATCGAGCCTCGCGCCCGAAGGTGGGAACGACTTGTTTGGTGGCATTCGTCATGGCGATACCGATCATGTCCTGCGACAGTGCCTGCAGCGCGTAATTGGCTGCCATCCCGAAGTGGCGGCTGTTGCGAACCCCGACCACGGCGATTCCCGAACTCCTCGCTTTTTGAATCGCAAGATCCATGGCGCGATGGCCGATGACCATTCCCATCCCATAGTCCGCATCGAGCAGCGCCGTAGAAGGTGTCTCGGAGATGGTCCGGATATTGGGCCGGGCGGTCATGGTACCGTCACGCAGCCACTTCACGTACCAGCTATGGGGGTTAAAGCGGATCACTCCGTGCGTATCGACGCCGCGAAGGTCCGCCATGACCAGGGCGTCGGCTGCGATCTCGGCATCCTTTTGCGGCACTCCCAGCTTCTCGAAGCAGAGGCTTACGAAGCGAGTAAGCTTCCCATGGTCGATGCGCGTGTCTTGACTCGTGTTCAGGTTCATAGCAGGCTCCGTATTCAGTGTCGTGTTCCAACCTACCTCATATCTCCGCCCGTAGCCGGCGCGGTTCTGCTGCCCGACCGGAGCGGCTTGAAGGGCCGCAACTGCGCCGGTCTCTTACGCGGTGAAATGACATCCCAGAACTTTGCCCCAAAGCTTATGGTGCCGACGAGTTTCGCCCTCGCATCCATAGATGCGGCCTTTTTCACCAGCGCGGGAAGCTGCGCGCTTAGTCTGGCAACCGTCGACCCATTTTTTCTCGGCTGACGGACGCGCAGGATCAGGAACAAGGCAAACAAACCAGGCTCGGGGATAATCCCTGCTTGCGGTTGAATCATGTTGCATCCCTCGCCAGCGCGGATGCGCAAACCGTCCCCAGGATCACGCTTTTAAGATTGAACCTGCGGCCCATGGTCAAACTCCTTTCGACTTACTTTGCGCCACATTAGCAACGAGGTAAGATTAATTCCACAAAAAAAAGATCCTTCCTTTTCACAGCCGTCGTTGCAACTCGGCAAGTCATCGCCTCTCTTTAAGATGGCTCATCTATGTTACCGGCCAAGGCCGTCCGCTGACAGGCAGCGGCCTATTGGCCTCGCTCCAAAAGGCCTGTCGTGAGCTGTGCCGAACGAGTCGCCCCATGGATGCTGGGGAAACTTCATACTGCGGAATCTGAGTTGACCGGTCTCTTTTCTGTCAGCGTTTTAACACCGCGCGCGCCCGAACCATTTCACCGTATCCTCAACTTGAGCCGCGTTTCCGTTAACGGACGCGACATCAAGGTAGAGAGGTTTCCGCTGGGCTGTTTGTCCCCCCTCAGCGTGCGTCTATGTCCTGCCATGCGACTTCAGCAGGTCGGTGAATTGTTTGTGCAGCTTGTTTAGCTTCGGCGCGACCGTGATCTGACAATAAGGTTGGTAGGGATTCTTTGCGTAGTACATCCGGTGGTAATCCTCGGCTTCGTAGAAACGGGTAAGCGGCTCGACGGTGGTGACGACCGGCTTGCCGAAAGAGCCCGTCTCGTTAAATCCCCTTATCATCTGCTCGGCTGCGAGCCTTTGCTCCTCGCGAGTATAGAGAACCGTCGACCGGTACTGAGAGCCCACATCCTGACCCTGGCGGTTCAAGGTGGTGGGGTCGTGGGTCGCGAAAAAAACCGTCAGCAAATCCTCGAATCCAATCTGGCTTGGATCGAATTCGATGCGAATCACCTCGGCGTGGCCGGTTTGACCGCTGCAAACCTGTTCATATGATGGCTTATCGCTTTTGCCGCCAGCATAACCGGGGACCACGGAGCTCACCCCCCGCAACTCGTTAAAGACGGCTTCCGTGCACCAGAAACAACCGCCGCCAAAAACAGCGACTTCAAATTCCGAATTCGTCATTTGCAGTTCCCAAATCTGGATCTACGAGACGTGACGGCGGAAATCGAATCGCCCTGCATTAGCCGACCGAAACCCGCCGCATCGAGTCCGCCTAATCGTTCATTAAACTATCGTTGTAATTGCCTTGCGGCACAAAATTGAAGAATTGCCCCGAACCGCCGACAATGCGCTGAGAGTGAGGTGTTCCCGCGGGGATATGGACGCCCATCGGACTTTCGACCTGAGTGGTTTCATCGCCAATAACGAACTCAACCCGCAGGCCCGTTAGATTCGGTCCCGTCCCGATGGCTATGTGGTAGGTGTCGCAGTTATGCCGATGCTTGTTGACATACTGCTCTTGAGACGCTTTGACCATTGCGACACTGCGCACGACCGTGTAGAACCCCGCCTCGGGCTTGAGCTTGCCGTCGATGAAAACGTAGCGCAATCCCGGTGCGTCATCGGTGTGGTACTTGAGTTCCGAAGTCGGACGCACCTCGGGCCTGATGATATACCCGGCAAACCTTCTCCCTTCCTTAACGCCCCGGTCCAGATCTGGGGACTTGTCCTCGTGGGTATAGCCGCGATTGCGAAATAGAACCGTTACGGTACCCGCACCGCGGGTAACCTTGTACTCATGCACCGTGCCGGTCGGAATATACACTGTCGCGGGCGAAGCAATCTTGTGCAACTCTCCCTCGAAGATAATTTGGCCCTCGAGGCCGGTCAGGTCAGGATTGTTGCCGATGAAGTAATAGAATTCGTCAGTGTTGTGACAATGCGGCACCTGATAGTCGGGTACGTTGGCCGGCAAATCGCTGGCTTCGTGTATGGCGACATAGATATCCGCCTCCGGGTGCGAATCGCGATTGATGAAGATGTGCCGCCTTACCGGCAAATCAATTCTTTGCCTTAACGGTCGCTTTTCTTCGAATTTCGCGCCTAGCACTCCGGCTCTGGCTTTGACAATGTATCGGTCGATACTCATAGACTGCAGCGTTTTGCCTCCTACCGTAGTTTTTGCCAGTGATCCCAGAGGAAAAGAAGCCCGAAACAAGACCAGGGAACTTCAGACACGACAGCATAAGCCGCGGTCACTTCATATGTCAATCAGAGCTGCTCGCCCGCCATCGGCATGCCCATCCCTAATTCTTGACAACTCCCGGTGAACATGATTGTTTTTGAAATTCGAAAGCGAAACGGAGGAGTCGTATGGCACAATTGTTTATCGCCAGTGAATATGTGGATTCGGAAAGCAAAGAGACAACTGCTGTCCGGAACCCCGCTACCGGCGAGGTGGTAGATACCGTCCCGCAGGGAACGGTCGAAGACATCAGGCGGGCCATCGATGTCGCCGCCAGTGCGCTGAAGAGATGGTCAGTCATGGCCCCCGCCAAACGCGGGGCCATCCTTCTTGAAGCCGGCCGCAAGATTCACGAACAGGAAAAGGAGCTTGTCAACCTTCTGACACGGGAGCAGGGCAAGCCCATACGCGAATCGGTTCTTGAAATTCGTCGCTTTGTTCACACCTTGGAGCACTACGGCGGCATGGCCAAGAGCCTCCGTACGGGCGCGGTCGTTCTGGACAATGGCCGCCACGGCCTCGTTCTGCGAAAACCCCTTGGGGTGTGCGGCGCTATCGTTCCGTGGAACTTTCCCGTGTCCCTCATGGGCAACAAGCTCGGTCCAGCGCTGCTAGCGGGCAATGCCGTGGTTGTCAAACCAGCAGGAACCACACCTCTCACCGACATACGAGTTTGCGAACTGATCGATAGAGCCATCCAGGAGGGCGGGGGGCCCAAGGGAGTTCTTAACGTCGTCACCGGGCGGGGCAGCGTCGTTGGCGAGGAAATACTGCTTAACCCGACGGTGCGCAAGATCGGTTTTACCGGAGCAACCGATACCGGCAGGCATGTCATGCTGTCCGCAGCAAAGGATTTCAAGCATGTGACCTTGGAACTGGGCGGTAGCGATCCGATGATCGTGTGCGACGACGCAGATATCGACCGTGCCGTCAGTGCCGCCTCCGTCGGCCGCTTTTTCAACTGC
>JBFJTQ010000401.1:0-4122 GCA_041625275.1 Binatia bacterium
GAGCAAAGGTCCGCAAGAATCTGTACTTTCAGGAAGTCGTCAAGAGCGGAAATACCATCGTTGCCTCGACAAACATAGACTGGTACACACCACGATTGATTCTGCTGAAAAACCCTCTATGATTGTTTTTTATTTCTTAGGTTTTGGCGGTTTTCGGATAAGCCAGAGTTTGTAACGGCTCTCAACCTTCCACTCCACCATTTCACCGGGTTGGATATCGATGGCGGCGGCCAAAGGCAGCGGCAGGTTCACGTAACATTGAGAGACGGCCTTCTTGCGGCGGATCGCCTGGATTTTAGTCGGATAGTTCATTTGATCAATCTAGTTAATTAAATAGATATTGACAAGCGAGGGGATTGGCTTCATGGTTTTTCCATGAGCGTTAAAGCCACCGATTCGCAAAGAAGCTTTTATCATACCGAGTATCTTGTTGGGGATCTTTTCAGTTCGGCCAACCGTTATCGGCTATTTCGGGAAAAGATTTGGCCCAAGCTTTTAGAGCTGGCGCCCAAAGTCCATGAGCTTTACTGCGAGGAGAACGGCCGGCCGGCGGTCGATCCCGTGCTGCTTTGCGGGGTGACCCTGCTCCAGTTTATGGAGAAGGCGGCGGATCGCACGGCCAGCGAGCGGGTGGTCTATCATTTGGGGTGGAAGTACGCCTTGGACTTGGAGCTGGATTACCAAGGGTTTCATCCCACGGTGTTGGTTTATTTTCGCGACCGTTTGGAGCAGCACCAAGCCGAGCGGGTGATTTTTGATGGGATCGTCACGCTTTTGATGGAGTTGGGCTGGGTGAAGAAAAAAGGCAAGCAGCGACTCGATAGCACTCATATTGTGGGCTATGTCAGAGCGATGAGCTGGTTGGAGTGTGCGAGGGAGACGCTGCGCTTGGCGTTGGTGGATTTGAGAGCCGAAGGGGGAAGGACAAAGCCGCCAGAGTTTTGGGAAAGACTGTGGGAGTCCTACGTGCAGAGCAAAGTCGATTGGCGTTTAAGTGGCAAGGAACAAACCAGCCGTCATCGGCAGTGCGGGCAAGACATGAGAGAGTTGCTGGAGTGGATCGATAGAGAAGATCCCCGGCTCGGCGAACGGGCGGCGGTGAAACTGTTGCGGCGGGTTTTTACCGAGCAGTTTGAGGTCGTTGAGGGCAGAATCGAGCTGATATCCCGGCGGCCTTCTTTTGCGGTACAGAACCCGCACGATCCCGATGCCCATTATGCCAATCAGTTGACCAAGCAGTGGATTGGCTACAAGGTTCATGTGGCCGAGACGGTCGATCCGCAACTGCCGATCAAGAAAAAGGGCGAGCCGGCTGAACATTTTATTACCGAGATATTGACCACCGAAGCGGCGCAAGATGAGATGGCCGGTTTGACCGCAGTCCTCCAGCAAGAACAGCAGTACCATGAGATAGAGCCCGTGGCGATGTATGCGGATGCGGGCTATGTGACCGAGCATACTTTAACGCAAGCGGAACAAAAAGGGATGGAGTTATTAGGGCCCACCCGTCCTGATCCTCACAAGGGGCGGTATAACACCGAGGCGTTCCATGTGGATGTCGAGACGCGTCAGGCGGTATGCCCCGAGGGCAAACTCAGCACACAGTGCAGCCGCATTAAAGACAACTATATGGGAACTGAATACTATCGCCTTGAGTGGGGTAACCAATGCGACCGCTGTCCGGTACAAAAGCAATGTACGCGCGCTAAGAGTGGACGGAGAACCTTGGTTGTGGGACTGCGCCATGATCTGGTCGAGAAGCGGCGCAAAGCAATGAGAGATGCCGGGTTCTCCAAATCCATGCATCCGCGCAACGGTATCGAGGGGACCCATAGCGAATTGGTGCGCGGCCATGGGATCAGACAGACAAAATACCGTGGGCTCAGCCGCGTGGGTCTGTCGCATTACTTTATGGGGGCGGCTTGCAACGTTAAACGACTCCTCAATCTCCTCGCGTTTCAGATGAGCACCGCGGCTTTGAGCCAGGCGTAGGAGGTTCTGCGCCCTTCATTTTCCTGGCCGGGGACATCGTAACGGGTCAAAATCCCGCGGCGCCAAATTATTTGCGGGTCAGCAGCCCCTGCAAACAACGATCACAAATCAAAATGCGGGTTTTTCAGCAGAATCGAACGTTGTGTCTGACCCCGGCCTTTTTCACGCGTGCATGCGGCCGAGCTTGCAAAGGCGAACCGAGCATGGAATCGTGGAGCGGCAAAGGAGATGAAACATGACAGTCGGCATCACCGAACAACTCGCGCGCCACACAGGGCGCGTGCGATTTGAAGATATTCCAAGTGAGGCCATTGAAAAAGCCAAAGACTGCATCCTCGACCAGATCGGCGTCGAGCTAATCGGCTCGACCCTGGAGTGGAACAAGATTGCCTATCGCTACGTGGCCGACATGGGCGGCCGGGGCGAGAGCACCGTGGTCAACTACGGCGCCAAAGTTCCGATGCTGGATGCGGCATTCGTGAACGCCACCTTCGGTCAAGGCTGCGAACTCGACGATGTCGGCTTCGCCGCCGGCGGCCACCCAGGCGCCGCCACCGTTCCCGTGGCTCTTGCGCTCTGTGAAAAATACCCGCGCACCGGCAAAGATTTTCTCGCCGCCGTCGTCGTCGGCTGGGACATCATGTATCGTTTATTATTGGCGGTGCGGCCATCGGCAGGCAAACGAGGCTTCCACAGCCACGGCATCGGGGCGCCATTCGGCGCAATGGCGGCAGCGGCAAGGCTGCTGCGCTTGAATGAAGGGCAAATTCTCCATGCCTTCGGCATCGCCGGCATGCATTCCAGCGGCACTATGGAATACGATCAAACCGGAGGCGAGGTGAAGCGCGTGATCGCCGGTGTCGCCGCCCGCAGCGGCATTCAGGCCGCGCTACTGGCGCAGCTCGGCCTGACCGGCCCGCCGACGATGATCGAGGGCAAGCGGGGCTTTCTCAAAGTCTTCGCCGATCAGTCGGAGCCTGAAGAAATCACCCGCGGTCTGGGCAGCGACTTCAAGATCATGCGCATCTGGTTCAAGCTCTATCCCTGCGTCGCTACCGTGCAGGGAGTCATATACACGCTCGCCAAACTGATCGAGGAGCACCGCTTCGGCGCCGATGACGTCGATGAGATCCGCGTCGGCATATCCGAAACTTCGGTGACGCATGGCGGGGCCATTTACGAGCCCTATGACACGGCAAGCGCGCAGTTCAGCCTACCCTTTTCATTGGCGATCCGTTTGTTGAAGAACGACAACGATCTTAGTTTCTACATGGACCCGAAACTCTGGACCGACCCCAAGGTGCTCGCGCTGGCCCGAAAGGTGAAAAGCTACGTGGACCCGAATGCGAAAAAAGATCAGAATTACAACACGACGATGGAAGTGAAGCTGACCAACGGCAAGATTTACAAAGCGTTCGAGCCCTACCCGCCCGGCTCGCCGCACAACATGGTCGGCCGGGATGTGCTGCGAGCCAAGTTTCGTAAATTGGCCCGCGCCGTCTTGACCGAGGAGCGCATCGATAAGGTCATCGAAGCCGTAGATCGACTGGAGACTTACGAAAAAGCGGCCGAGTTGATCCCCCTGCTTGTAAAGTAAAATAAAGACTTTTTGCTTGACGTGCCGCTCCAGCCCCCAAGTCCGATACGGAACCCGCAAAACCGGCGTTGGTCCAGCCTCTGGCAAAGAGCCCATTGAGATGGGCAATCGCTGCTAACCGACTGGCCTTTCGATATGCCAGCAGACTAGCTTGAATGGGTGAATACGGCGCAGACTGCAAGCGGAGATCAAAGCGTTGCGGAAGTGCGTCAATGACGGGACGTTCTAGGGCACGGAAAATTGGAGGATGCAGATCGCGGCTGCGCTCGGATTGTAATCTACACGTTAGCCCCACGGCAGACCTTGAGAGGTCGTCGGGTTAACCAATACAAAAACATGGTGAAAAAGGTTTGCGTTTCTTTTCTTTTACCTCGTTGCTTCCTTTGACCCATCGGACCATTCGAAATCACTCCTGGCCACGCCAGACTGACGGATGATCGAAAGTGCGTGCCGACGCGGATTTCCGAGTGATCCGGGACTGGAACAGTAACCGTTCCCGACGGTATTTTCGTCTGCATGACCACGTGGCTGCC
>JBFJTQ010000402.1:0-4113 GCA_041625275.1 Binatia bacterium
AGGAATCCCTTCGGGCTCCAGATGTAAAGGTCGTGGCCGATCAGGAAATTGTGCGCCCGTTTCTTTCCCCGCAAGCCGCCGGTGTCTTCCGCAGAGTGGAAGATACCCATACCGCGAAGTCGGTAGGGGCCAACCGTCCATGTGATACCCGGGGAGATAGACAGGAACAGCCCTTTACCAATACTGTCAGAGCCGGTGGAGAACAGTGTCTGTCTTGCTTGATCGCCGTGGTCGCGGAGTCGGATGCGATCGCAACCGTTGTCAGTATTACCCGACCCTGAACCACCCCGGACAGGCCGCCCATCGATGTTGCAAAAAACAGCGCCCACCTCGAAAAGCAATCCGCGAATCCATTTGTTTTTAAGCGAGCGGAACGGCTCGACGCCCAAATACGCCGTAAAGTCCTTACGGTCGCTGAAATTGCTCAGACCGTCACCACCTTCACTGACATTCGCCATGCCAACCTGAAAGCGGCTGATTCTACCAGGGATACCAATGCCGCTGAGCGAACGCCGGTCCCACGTAAGCGTCATCCCGTTGCCGGAACTTCCGGTGTTCGGATAATTGCGGCTCAGGAGATCGTATTCCCGCTGCGATCCCGTAGCGCTGGACCCCTGGCGAGAACGAGTCGCCGCGCCTGATGTAGAGATGTCCATTCCGGCAGTGAGTGTCGGCATCCATGGGTTCAAGTTTTCCAGATGAAAATGCACGACGCCGCGCCCGAGAATTGAACCGACACCGGTACCGGTGGCGTTCTTCGCGTTGCCACCACCCATACCATCCATGTCGATCTCCAACTCGATCTCATAGAGGCAGTTGTTTAGGCAAAAATAATTCTCGATTCGGAATCTCCGGCCCAGTATCTCGCCGTTGGTCCGCCCAATCTCATCCCGCCCGCTCAAGAAATTCATTCGGATGTGACTCTCCATGCTCACACGGTGGGACCACGACTTGTCTGCAGCCTCGATCTCAAGTCCATCTCCGGGACGGTACCTAAAAGTTGGCAAGGCTGCTGCCGCCGCCATAGCCTCCTTCTTCAACTCGATCTGCTGTTCTTTCAACTGCGAAAGTTCCTGCTCGAGCGCTTGTATCCTCTCATCCACATTCTGCGCCCGTGCCGACGTCGCAGCTAACAGAAAAACACCGAGCATGAATCCCCATGCTGTCAACCCCAGTAATTTCTTTGTCATTCCTGCCTCCTTTCTTCCCTCTTTCGTTCAGATTCTCCTACGTAAGTTGTATAATTGGAGCGACTTTGACATAGACGTGCATGTTATGTCAAGCATAAATTCAAAAAAAAATTAACTATTTCATGGTGCTATAGGAGATTCGGCCATTCTGGTCCGAACACAGAAGGCTACGATTAAAGTAGCAGATATTGTGCACAACCCCCAGACGACCCGCTATATGTTGCAGTAAGACGGGTATAAGTCCCCGCGAATATATCCATGGTGCGACGGATAGACTACATCGGCGGAACGGGATCACCGCGCTCAGCCGGTGCCTCGCCCTAAGCATCTCAGGCACCCCAACTGGGCGACTCCCATTGGAGTTGGCGCTCCATGAAATCCACCACCAGCGGCCACGATAGCTCTGCAGCGTGCGCATGGTAGCCCGGCGCGCCGGGATCGACATAGCCATGCCCACCAAATGGAAAGAAGTGCCACTCCAGGGGTTGGCGGTTTTCTTTGAACGCGTACCACATCTTCTCCTGCACCGGAACGACCGTGGTCACGTCATCCGCGCCGTAGAGAATAATAGACGGGCAGGCGATCTTTGTTGCCGCCTCTGATGGGTGAATTGGCCGCATGGGTGTCGTGGGCTCCTCGCGCACCGTCGGGTAGTAACCGACGAACGCGCGCACATCGGGAGTAGCGGCCACGAAATGAATCGCAATGCGCCCGCCCATGCAATAACCGCATACCGCGACGCGATTGCGGTTCACGCTCGGCTGGGACAGCAAGAACTGCCAACCTTCCTTTTGGACTCGCACAAAATCGGAGTCGGGTGTCTTCGCCTGGATCTGTGATCCGGTCTCGATATGTGTCGCCGCCGGGTAGCCAAGCTGCTCGAAAACATTCAGGGCAAACGTGGTGTAACCTAATTTTGCGAACTTGCGAGTCTCGATCTTGATGTAATCTGTGACACCCGATTTCGGGTGAATCAGCAGCAAGGCCGGCCCAGGCTCTCTTGTGTCCGGCGACGCCAGGAATCCGGCTATGCCGTCATTCTTAACCGTAAAGGATTGCTCGATGACTTTCATGCGTTCTGTCCTTTCACATTTGCTTAATGACTGCGGAAACTAGCACAATCGCATCATAACGGTAAAGGGATTCGGAGCCGGTCTCGACTTGAGCGCAAGCCAACGGCTCACTATCTGCATCGCCGCGATGAATTCGAGCGCTGAGGCGGATTTGATTTGACTATCTCTGCCGAGTTATGCGAATTTGATACGCAGATACTTCTGCCGCAAACATCAACTCCCCCGGCGCACTACCGCACGGCAGCAGCGAATTTCCATGGCCAATCCCATTCGCTCCATCCGAGAATTGGATTTCAATCCGCGACGGCGGGTGTTCCCTTCGCCGCGTGACTGGCGCGATATTTTTATTTATTTCCTGTTGGTGGATCGATTCGACGATAATCGCAGAGGTGTTTCTCCGTACAACAACACATCGGCGCCGCGCGGTAGAGATCCGGAACAGGGAAGAATTTTCCAGGGGGGGAATCTTAAGGGTGTGACCCGTCGTTTGAATTACATCAAGGGATTGGGCGCAAATGCCGTCTGGTTGAGTCCGGTGTTCAAAAACCGCCAGGAAAAAGCCGACACCTACCACGGTTACGGTATTCAAGACTTTCTTCAAATCGATCCGAGGTTTGGAACGGAGGAAGATCTCAGGAATCTGGTCAAACAAGCGCATGCTCGCGGGCTTTACGTCATTCTGGACATCATCTTGAACCACACGGGAGACAACTGGGCCTATCCTGGCGACCATCCTTACTACTACTCGAAAGAACAAGGCGCGCCTTTTCCGTTCGGTTTCTGGCGACGCAGCGGGGCTGCGGCGGAGTTTGGCGCGGACGACGCCGTCTGGCCCGAAGAGCTGCAACGCCCAGAAGGCTACAAGCGCAGAGGGCAGATCTCGAACTGGCATGATCCCGAAGAGGCCATTCATGGCGATTTTCTCAGCCTCAAGGAACTCGATATCACACGGTCGGATGTGCTGAACTCACTCATTAACGTCTACAAGTATTGGATCGCCGCGACCGACATCGACGGCTTCCGCATCGATACCGTCAAGCATATGGAATCAAGCGAAACGGCGATTTTTTGCAATGCCGTCCGCGAATACGCCCGCCGCATCGGCAAGGATAATTTTTTCATTTTTGGCGAGATAGTGGCCGACGACGAGGCTTTGCAGCGCTACATCGGGCGTAACAGCCGTATTGAGGGAACCAACGAGCGCTTTCCCTCGCTCGATGCGGCCCTGGATTTTCCTCTCTATTTCGTCTTGGAGGAAGTCATCAAAGGGTTCCTCGGACCGATCCACCTGCGCGACCGCTACGAACGTTTTAAGACCATGTACGCGGACCATGGTGAAGCGGGCCAGTACTTTGTAACTTTTGTCGATAATCACGACCAGATGTCCCGACCCTATCGGCGGTTCATGCACGCCAATCCGTTTCCCGAGCAGGCGGTTCTCGCCCTTGGCTACTTGCTAACGAGTCAAGGCGTTCCTTGCATTTACTACGGCACGGAGCAGGGTTTCGACGGGGGTGGCCATCATGACAGTTTCGTCAGGGAGTGTATGTTCGGAGGCGAGTGGGGAGCCTTTGACAGCAGGCGGCGTCATTTTTTTAAACCCTCGCATCCGATATACAAGAACATCTCGAAGATAGCGGCGATTCGGCGCGGCGAACCGTGCCTTCGTTATGGCAGGCAATACTTTCGAGAAATCTCCGCAAATGGCCAAGATTTTGGTTACCCAGTCGGCGGCAAAAGCACTTTGGCGTTTTCCAGGATTCTAGACACCATCGAGATCCTCGTCGCTCTGAATCTAGACAGCGAACTCAGATCCGATTTCATCACGGTTGATTTTGATCTTAGCCCGG
>JBFJTQ010000403.1:0-4106 GCA_041625275.1 Binatia bacterium
CATTTCGCGAGGTCGAACCGAACCCCTTCACTCTTCGCTATCTGGCTCGCGAACATCTGGCCCATGGCAACCGTGCCAATGGTCAGACCGTCAGGCGTGGCACGGTTAAAGAGGTGGTTGGCGGCAACCATGCTACCACCACCCGGCATATATTGAACTACAATAGTTGGGTTACCCGGAATGTGTTTGGCCAAATGCCGGGAGATGAGAACCGCATAGCCTCCATAACCGCCGCCAGGCGGGTAACCCACAATCAAGGTCAGAGTCTTGCCCTGATAAAATGGCGCGTCTGCCGCGACGCCCGGTGAGGCCGACAATAAAAAAACTAACGCCAATCCCATGACTAGATTGAAAAGTTTCTTCATAAGATATCCTTCCGTGAAGATCCTCTGTTTCTCAGACGGCAATTCTCGACCGCACCATATTGCAGAGATGCACTACTGCGTCTAAAGATTCTTGTCAAGCGAAACTTTGGCGCACGAACCCATTGTCGGAATTCATAAAAATAAACAGGGAAAATCTGAAGCAAAATGTTGCATCGTCGTGACGGCGCTGCCGCCCCTCGTTTTTTTAATTATACCGCGGCACATCACCTCTCGGGCTACCTTTTCGTTGACGCACAAAGCGGCCTCCTATATGTTTCGGTTAATTTGAAGTCACCTGACTCTTGGATCAAAAGGGTCGGGCTTTGCCTGCATGGCGAATGGGGCGGCCAAAAATGTTTGGGAGACGCACATGATGATTTATGATTCCGATTGCGGTGATTTTGCAATCACTCTTCTCGGAGACGTGATGCCTACGAGGCGCCTCAGCGTTTTCCGCGAAGAACGTTACCTCAAGCTACGAGAAATCCTGACTACAGCAGATGCGACGTTCGCCAACCTCGAAACCAGCGTGCACCGTTATTTGGAAGGACATCACGGTATCAGCGGCGGCACCTACATGACAACCGAGCCTCATTTATTGGAGGAGCTTAAGTGGTTTGGTGTCGATCTCGTCTCGTGTGCCAACAACCACGCGTTCGACTATGGGGAGGAAGGGATTTTGGCTACCTGCGCTCACTTGGATGCGGCCGGTATCGTCCATGCCGGCACGGGCCGCAACCTCCGTGAAGCGCGCAGCCCTGCATACCTGGACACTCCGCGCGGCCGAGTCGCTCTCATAGCCGTCACCGCGACATTCCCCCCTCACGCTGTCGCCGGGGAGCAGCGACCGGATGTATCGGGGCGGCCAGGAATCAACCCTCTGCGGCACACCACGAGCTATGTGGTCGATGACCGTGGCCTAGGGGACCTGCAACGCGTGGGCAGGGCTCTTGGTTTCGACGCCGCGCGGGAGAGGCGTCGGCGGTTGGGCGACCCTAAGTCGCGAGTTGGAAGCGGGGATCCCCAGGAATATCAATTCGGGAATTTGCGCTTCGAAAGAGGAGAAAGTTTCGGCATACGTACTACGGGAAATAAACGCGACTTCAAGGAAAATCTGCAACAGATCAAGGAGGCTCGGCGGATGGCGGACTGGGTTGTTGTCAGCCTGCACTGCCACGAACTTGGAGGAGAAAAGTTGATGACGGCACAACTCCGCAGCGACATCGAAGAGATGGCTGATTTCGCCGTAGAGTTTGCCCATCTCTCCATCGATTCGGGAGCCGACATCTTCGTTGGACATGGGCCTCAGGAGCCTTTCGGCGTGGAGCTGTACCAGGACCGCCCGATCTTCTACAGTTTGGGGTCGACCATCTTTGAACTTGAGACCCCCCGCTTTCTGCCGGAAGAAGCCTATGCGCGTTACGGATTGGGGAGCGAGGCGGGTCCGGCGGATTTCGCGGAGACGCGTTATCAAAACGATGCCGTGGGTCACCCTTCGGATCCCGCTTATTGGAAGCAGGTCGTAGCCTGCTGCGAGTTCCGCCAGAAGCACCTTTCCCGAGTTTACCTGTACCCGCTCGATCT
Source organism: Binatia bacterium (assembly GCA_041625275.1). GTDB lineage: Bacteria > Desulfobacterota > Binatia > UBA9968 > UBA9968 > JBFJNS01. The sequence goes on from JBFJTQ010000403.1 coordinate 1,950, forward strand.
CGGTTTTGGAAAACCTCGTTGGCAACGGGGCCGGCCGATTTTAGCAGACCAAAAGTTAGGTCAGGAAATTATTGCTCGCGTGGCGCGGCTATCACAAAAACTGGGGACGCAGGTTGCATGGGAAGATGGCCGCGGCGTCATCGTGGGGCGTTGAGGCTATTTTTGATGGTTCGGCTCGTGGAGGAAGCAGGCAACGGCATGGCCGCTCCGTCTTTCTATGAGTTCAGGCGTTTCACTCCTGCATCGATTCATGACCAAAGGACATCGAGTATGAAATCGACATCCAGCGGGAGGATTTATTGGAGAGGGAATCTCTCCTCGCAGCAAGATCACTTTTCGATCTCTTGCAAGTCTGGGATTGGGGATGGGGGTCGCCGAAAGAAGTGCCTGAGTATAGGGGTGGAGGGGGTTGGAGAAAACCGATTCAACGCTTCCCCGCTCGACAATCAGGCCGAGATACATAACCGCGACCTGATCCGCTAAAGACCTTACCACGGCCAAGTCATGCGTGATGAAAAGGTAGGAGACGTGCAACTGTTTTTGCAGGTTCTTCATCAGGGCTAGGACTTGGGCTCTCACAGACATATCTAAGGCCGACACCGGCTCGTCTGCGACGATGACCTTGGGACGCAGGGCGAGGGCGCGCGCGATGCCTACCCTTTGTCTCTGCCCACCGCTTAGCTCGTGCGGATAGCGGACAAGAAAAAGACCTGGCGGCGTGAGACCCACCCATGCCAGAAGCTCCGACACTCGCTCCTCGAGAGCTGCTTTCGCAATGCCATAGTTCCGCAAGGGCTGGCTTAGAATCTGCCTGATGGTTTGCCTCGGGTTCAAGGAAGCAAAGGTGTCTTGAAAAACGATTTGAATCTCTTTTCTCAGGGCAAACATTTCCTTTTCTTCGAGGCTCAACAGGTCGCGGTTTAAGAATTGAATTTTTCCGGAGGTCGCTTCGATAAGCCTTAGCAGCAGTTTTGCGGTGGTGGATTTTCCGCATCCGCTCTCCCCCACGAGAGCGAGGGTTTCTCCCTGAGCCAGCGAGAAACTGATTCCGTCAACGGAGCGGACAACACCGTCGGATTTCGAGAAGAATCCCGACCGAAGGGGAAAATGCTTCCTGAGGTCGGTCACCCTTAGCAGAATCTCTTTTTCCTTCACGCTTTCCATAGCCAGCAACGGACTTCGCGACCAGCCGTCAACTCCATGACGGGCGGTTCGGTTTCGCGACAAACATCCATCGCCACGGGACATCGAGGATGGAATCGGCAACCGGACGGAGGATTGAGGAGATCGGGCACGGTACCCTCGATGGGTTCAAGGGTATCCTTAAATTCAGCGATGCTTAACGCGGACTTGAGAAGCCCCTGGGTATAGGGGTGAAGGGGCCGTTCGAAGAGGTCAAAGACATCCCCCGACTCAACAATCCTGCCCGCATACATGACGTAAACCTTGTCGCACAAATCTGCGACGATCCCGAGATCGTGGGTAATAATCAATACGGAAGTGTTTTTTTCTCTTTTGATGGTTTTGATCAGCTCGAGTATCTGTGCCTGAATCGTGACATCCAGAGCTGTAGTCGGTTCGTCAGCTATCATGAGGAGAGGATCGTTCGCCATGGCGATGGCCATCAGAACTCGCTGGCGCATGCCACCGCTCAATTCATGGGGATACTGGTTAACAACTTTTGATGGCTCCGCAATGCCCATCGACTCCAGCAGTCGTGCGGCCTCCCCAGGATTACGCCCCGCCGCCATCACTTCTTCGATTTGTTTGCCGATCTTGAGCACAGGATTGAGGTAGGTCATGGGGTCTTGGAATACCATTGAGATCTTTTTGCCCCTAATTTTCCTGACCTCGTGTTCTGGAAGGCTAATGAGGTCATGACCTTGAAAGAAGATTTGTCCCTGGGATGATCCGGGAGGCATCGGGATCAGCCGCATGATGGAATGAGCCGTCATTGTCTTGCCGCATCCGGACTCGCCGACTAGGCCTACGGTTTCTCCCTCGAGTACCTGAATGTCGACTCCGTCTACGGCGCGTACGATTCCCAAGGCAGTTCGAAAATGGGTTTGGAGGTTTCTGACATCAAGCAAGATATCTGACACGGCCATCTATTTTTCTTTTAGTTTAGGATTCAGGACGTCGTTGATACCATCGCCG
>JBFJTQ010000404.1:0-4103 GCA_041625275.1 Binatia bacterium
GTCAATATTCAGGATGTGCCAACCGTGTAGGGCAGCTTCAGCCGTCTTGAACATTTTGAACGATTGGAACGGCTGGAACGCTCCGAGCATAGCGAGGAGTGCGGATGCTTGAAGGCGTGGTCCGATTTCCTCCTGAATTTGCGGCGCGCTATCGGGCCAAGGGATACTGGGAAGATCGATCCCTCGCGGCGACCTTTGCCGAAGTTTTCGCCAAATTCGCGGATCGGGTGGCGCTCATTGACGGCGACCGGTGCGTGACCTACGGACAACTCGATGAACGCTCCGAGCGCCTGGCGCTCAATCTCCTCGACGAAGGGCTCAGGCCGCTCGATCGAGTGGTGATGCAGATCCCGAACGTCGTTGAATTCGCTTACCTGTATTTTGCCCTGCAAAAAATCGGCTGCATTCCGATCATGGCGCTGCCAACGCACCGCTACCGCGAGATCAGCCAATTTGTGGAATTGTCGGGGGCGGTGGCTTGCGCCACGCCGGATAGGGCCAAGGACTTCGACTACCGAGAGCTGCTGCGACGAGTTCGCGGGGCCCAAGGGATAATGCGTTTGGCCATAATCTTGGGCGCAGCGCCGGAAGGTTTTCTGTCGCTGACCGAGCTCGTTGAGCGGCCCAGCCAACATCCTCCGAAAGTGCTGCGGGAAATTGCCATCGATCCCGAGGACCCTGCGGTTTTTCAGCTTTCCGGCGGCACCACCGGGATCCCAAAGCTCATACCGCGCACGCATAACGACTACATTTACAATTCCAAAAGAGCGGCGGCGGCGACCGGTGTTGGGCGGGACAAGATCCTGTTGATCGTGCTTCCGCTGGCGCACAATCTACCTCTTGCTTGTCCCGGGCTGCAGGGTTACCTCCTGCACGGCGGCAAAGTCGTGCTGGCAAACACGACTCGAAGCGTGGATGTTTTGAAGTTGATCGAACACCACCGCGTAACCCATATCTCAGTTGTCCCGGCGCTGCTGATTCGTTTGATCAACGAACCATCGATCACAAACTTCGACCTGTCTTCCCTTGAGGTCATTCAGAGTGGCGGCCAGAGGCTTCATCCCGAAGTGCGCCGGCGAACCAAGGAGCTCATTCCGAGTGCCTTTGTGCAAGAGAACTTCGGCATGGCCGAGGGGATGCTGATGTTCGTCCGCCCGGACGATCCAGAGGACGTGCGAATGGAAACCGTCGGCAAGCCGGTCAGCCCCGACGACGAGGTTCGCCTCGTGGACGAGGATGACAACGAGGTTGCCGATGGCGCGGTCGGCGAATTTCTCGCGCGTGGGCCCTATACGCTGCGCGGTTACTACGGGGTTCCGGAGTACAATGCGCGGGCGTTTACGACGGACGGCTTTTACCGCTCCGGGGATTTGATGCGGCGCCACCGTTCCGGAAACTACATGGTCGAGGGACGCAAAAAGGATTTGATCAACCGCGGTGGGGAGAAAATCAGCGCGGAGGAAATCGAAAATCTCATCCTCGCGCACCCGGCGGTGCAGAACGTGGCTTGCGTGCCTATGCCCGATCCGCTTCTGGGAGAGCGCATGTGCGCCTTTATCATCCCACGGCCGCGCTGTGCATTGACGTTGGAGCAGCTAAACGCGTTTCTCCTGAACGAGGAGATCGCCAAGCATAAACTGCCCGAACGGTTGGAGCTTGTCGACGAGTTTCCGCTATCGCCGTTCGGCAAGGTATCGAAAAAGGATTTGACGGAAAAAATTACGCTCAAGCTGAAGGAAGAGGGCAAGATCTGAGGGTTATCAGAGTGCATGGCTATACTGACACCAAGCCCTGGGCGGCAATTTAGCATAGGATTCTGGAGCGTTCGAAAAAGTAACGACTTGAGCATTCAGCAGGGCAAGCCACGATCTTTAGAGGCACAAACATGAAGGATTTATCAGCGATTTACGAGAGGCTCGTGCAAAGATACTTCCATGAGGCGCTCGACCAGGGAAACGCGGAGATCGTTGCAGAATTATTTCATCCCCAGTGCGTCATGCACCGGCCGGGAGGGACGGTGAGCGGGGTAGACGCTGTCCGCGGCGTAGTGGAGCACCGCAAAGAAACCTATGCCCAGTTCAAAACGGAGATCCACGATGTATTCGGTTCGGGAGACCGGCTGGTTGCGCGGCTTTCTCACCACGGCGTGGGTTGCGGTATTTGGCGGTCGCGGTTCGGCAGCTACAACGTGAGCGGCAAGACGGTGAAGTGGGATTCCATCGCCATTTTTCGCTTTGACGAAGACCGGATCATCGAGGAGTGGGTTGTCCGCGACGAGCTCGGCATGATCTTGCAATTCGGGTTAACCGAGCAGCCCGGCACCGCGAGGTAATTTTTGTGAGCCTTGCGCTCCCAATCGCCGCCGTGGCTTAAGGGAGACCGCTTTTCGACGCCGTGCCGACGACGACGCTGTAGTTGTAAGGACACATCGCCAACGCATCCGATAACAAAGGCTTTGGAATCCTGGAACAATGGGTAGCCGTGGATACGCGCGGCGGCCGACAGGGAAGCGGCAAGGGTGATTGAGGAATACCTACCGTTCGAATTGCAGCTTTATCCTGTCACAGGCCATTATGTCCGCCGTTCGCCAGGGGGGGAATATTTTTGCGGGAACCGAGGCTCGAATTGACCGCTGACGCCGCCTCAGTGGAGCTTGAAATCGCAGTCAGGTTGTCGCGTTTGACCGAGGGGCAAGGTCTCGCATAATTTCGCCGATGAAAACCTTGTTCCAAGCAATGCATTAACGTGCTTGCCATGTGTAAATGAAGGCCGTCGATGAAGTTTGGTATCATCCCAGGACCCATTTTCCCCGGTGACTGGACTGCTCAGCAGATGTATGAACAAATCCATCTGCAAGCTCAAACCGCTTATCAAAACAACTTCGAAGGACTGTTTGCCGGACATCACTACTTATTGGGACCGGTGACGGCGCTCTTTCAGCCCTTTCCTGTTTTGTCCCACCTTCTAGGCCAATTCCCGGGGATGTATATAGGCACCTCCATTTTTCTCCTTCCATTCCATCACCCTGTGGAAGTCGCTGAGCAGACAGCCTGTCTCGACATCTTCTCGAGAGGAAAATTCTTATTCGGAGTGGGGCAGGGCTACCGGGATATTGAGTTCAGATCTTTCGGGGTTGAAAAAGCGAGGAGACGCCAGAGGATGGTAGAAGGGATACAAACCATTCGGAAGCTCTGGACAGAGGACAACGTTTACTTCGATGGAAAATTCTTCAGTTTGAGTGGTGTAACGATAAACCCAAAACCTCTCCAAAGACCCGGCCCACCCGTTTTCATTGGCGCTGACGAAGTCGGCAGCGTATCCAGAGTGCCGGAAATCGGCGATTACTGGGTGGTGAGCCCGCGTCACTCCAAGATTTTTCTCAGGGAAGCTCTTCCGCGCTATAAAGCGACCCTGGAGCAGCAGGGAAGGCCGTTTAAGGGACTCCCCATGATCAGGGAGCTCTGTGTGGCCACGCGGACCGCGGAGGCGGAGGAACGCATCAAGGCAGCGTTTGAGGAGATGTATCACCTTTACCATCGGTGGGGTCAGCCGGGAGAACGATACGATCTTAGTTTTGACGAGTTGAAACGAGAAAGACTCGTCGTCGGAAGCCCCAAAGAGGTGGCAGAGCAGATCATGTCTTATCATGAAGAGTTCGGGGCCGAGTTCATGTGGTTCCGCCTCTATTGGCCGGGCATGCGGCCGGAATGGGCGATCGAGACGATTCATCTTTTCGGGAAAGAAGTGATTCCGCAGATCAAGCAAGCTACGCCTCTAACCCAGATTCCTTAACACGTCGAACCGCGGGTTTGTGTCAAGATCCGGTACAAGACTCACCGCCGGGGATACGGCCGTCGAACACTGTGAGTGACCTCTTGAAATCATTTGCTGCTCGAGAGAAGGCGAGTCGCGGGCTTTGTGAGCATGATCCTCCATAAATGATAGTGAGTAGCAAACTTAGCGCTCTTCAGCCGTGTCGTGGAACCATTTTTGACTTGTCGTAGTTCCAAAAATGCGACAGAGTCCTTGTCTTTCCTTGATCGTTGAGTAACATGGGGAAAAAACTCCGCTGCGAGCTCGACACTGCTGGCGCGCTTGTTCCA
>JBFJTQ010000405.1:0-4103 GCA_041625275.1 Binatia bacterium
CGAAGGGATTTACTTAGTTAACGCGAAATCCCTAGCGACTAATTCTGGTTATCGAATCACAAGTCTGCCCGAATCCCCTCGCCAGGGCAAATATCCTCCCGTCTTGCCATTCCTGGCAAGCCTGCTTTGGCGAATCTCACCTAGTTTCCCGGATAATCTCCTGCTAATGAAAGGCTTCATGCTCGGAGTGGGGTTAACCTTCCTTATCGCAACCTATCTATATCTCAAGACAATCACAAAAATAAAAATACCTGAGGCCGTCGGAATTGTGGCGATCATAGGCTTCAATCCTAATTTTCTCTTATTTGCTACACGACTGGCTAGCGAGATTCCGTACGCTCTTATTTCATTGCTTGCCCTTTGGTTCTACGAACGGTTCCTAGTAAAAGGCAGAATTGCCAACCTTATTTTAACCTTAGCTTTTGCCACACTGGCCTTTTTTACCAGAACGTTCGGAATCGCCCTATTGGCGGCGATTGTCGTGCACCTCTTCGTCTCCCTGAGGTTTCGCCTCGTTGTGGCCTGCACAATTTTCAGTGCGGTGATCGCGCTTCTATGGTTTGCTTGGAGTTGGACAACAATACCCGCTTACAGCCCGCTACCCCTGGAAATTCGCTTGAACTACACGGGTTACACGAATTACGCCTCAAATTTGCTCTTAAGTAATTGGATTGTCACGCTTCCTCTTATCTTGCTTTGGAACTTGAGCGGGCTAATCCAGGCTTGGAGCTCGTTCATAATTCCGTGGAACATAGGCCCTCTGTCCGTTTTGGTAGCGGCTGTTGGGTTCTATCCCCTTCGACGCGCACTCAGCAGTCAACCTCGCCTTCAAGATTTCTACCTTGTATTTTCCCTTCTGATATCCCTTCTTTGGACAGGCCCTCAGCAGGTTCGCTACTTACTCGTGGTCAGCCCTTTTCTAGTTTATTACTGCTTTGTTGGAATTAAATTGTATCTTAACGAACGGCTAAGAAAGCGATGGTCCGAGGGAATTGCCCGCAAGGCAACACGCATTACCTTGGTGATCGTTGTTCTTTTGGTGCTCGTCGGTGAAGCTTTGAACTGTCTGGCGCTTCGCAACGCCCGGGAAAAAGCTGCTCCCATAGTATATTTAGAATTTCATCGGATGCTTAATTGGTTAGAAAAAAACTCGGGAACGGATGCCATTTTTGTGGGGGCATACGACCCTGCGTATTATCTTTTTACCGGTCGAAAAGCCGTTCGTCTTTCTTTTCCGAATCCGTTGCTTATTAATTACACCCATAATCTCACTCCGGAGCTCCCTAACGCCGCTTTGTTGCTGAATTGGTTCGACCAAGTCAACGCCTGCTTCATTATCGATGACCCGATGATCGCTGGTCCAGAACGTTTATTTTATAAAAATCTGATCGAAGCGCTAAAAACGAAATCCCAGAAACCCTTGTCCCCCATCTATTTCGGCGGAAACGGCATGTTCGTGGTTTATAAAATCGGCAGCTGTCCAGTTACAACAAGATAGTCGGGACCTATGGAAAAAACAGCCCTCCTATCCTGCTCCGGTTGAGAATCTAACCGCCATCAGATGTTCCCATTAAGCTCGGAAACGATACGCTAGCGCGCTCAGGTGTCGGCGAATAAGAAACCAGAACATAGCGACTGCGGCGAACAGATTGCCGGCGGCCACGGCCAGGGTGCCCATGACTCCCATGAGCTGCGGAAAAATTGCCGCCTCGAAGGAAAACAGGGTTGACTCGAACAACACGAATAATAACAAAACAATAATGCCAAACTGAGGGTTGCGCTCGAACACGCTGAAATCCAGGCAACCACCAGTCCTGCGATGAGAAAAAGTACGCCGTGAAGACCCGTATAGGCTAATACGATTAAGCCATTCACAGCGATCTCCTCGTCGGGGGTTTAACCGAGAAACAGCACGCTTTTTTGAAGCGATTGCGTCATTGTCAAACGCAGGTGTTTATCTATAATGTTAGTCGCTTCCAAACCGATTCATCCGGTCATTTACATTCGAAGCGATTTCCCGGAATCCTTCGCGAGTGGCTTCGAAGTCATCGACGACTTCCTGGGTGAAACATCGTGCTCTAAAAGATTGCCGAGCTGGCCAGGCCGCATCCGGATAACCACATGGCTCAGTCTTCGCGCCAGGCAGCTCGGAGACGGGCTAGCGCGGTCGGGTGTCGCCGGATAAGGAACCAGAACATGGTAACAGCGGCGAAAAGATTGCCGGCGGCCACGGCCAGGGTGCCCATGACTCCCATGAGCTGCGGAAAAATTGCCGCTTCGAAGGAAAACAGGATTGACTCGAACAACACGAACAATAACAAGACAATGATGCCAAACTGAGGGTTACGCTCGAACACGCTGAACATCCAGGCAAGCACCAGTCCTGCCATTAGAAAAAGTACGCCGTGAAGACCCGTGTAAGCGAATACGATGAAGCCATTCACGGCGACCTCCTCGTCGGGGCTCTGCCCGAGAAACAACACGCTTCCTAGAAGCGATGGGGTGAAGAATATTTGGCCCCGCGCCGTGTCGAGGATGAGAAACCACATGGCGACAACCGCCGCGCCTGCAACACCCGTGAGAATGCCATCCTCGAGCACGGAGTTTAGGCTACCCTGTGTCGCTTCATGTGCAGACGATTTTGCAGCAGGATTAGGCGAGCTATCCATGGAACCTCCTCGTCATTTCGGGCTTGGTTCCGTGCCCTTGTGGCAGCGACTCTAGCAACATTCGCACTTGACGGCAAAGCCATGGCCTCGTGCCGCCGGCCCGATAGTCGCGTTAGAGGCGCCGCTACCCACAGCTACAATAGTAGATAGCGACGAGACGATTCAAGACGTCCGGGGCGACGGTGCGCAGGGCCGCCGGCGGCGGCTACGGAGGGACAGGTCACCGCCGCCGGGTGATGTAAGACTACTTTTTCTTAGGTTTGCGAACCAGAAATGAGAGACTCTCTTTCACCTCCGCTGGCATATTGAGTATTTTGCCGACCAGCTCATCAACCTTTTCCCCGGACACTGGAGTGATGACAAGTTTCGCCTTTTCGGCTTCCTTGAGAAGTTCAGGATCCTTCAATGTTTCCATAAACCCCTTGCGTAAAATGTTCAGCCGTTCCTTTGGGGTCCCAGGCGGAAGGGCGAAAGCGCGTTGAAACTCCATTTGGAAGGCCCAGCCTTCATAGACGGCGTACTTCTTAGGGTCTTTGATCGCCTCTTTAAACGTTGGAATGTTTTTTACTTCCGGGTCCTCCCACCGCTCGCTGATGATGATGGGAATCAATTTATCGTCTCCCGGCGCATCCAGCATCGAGCGCGCGGTTACGCGCATGGATTCCCAGTTCGAGCAGAACGCTTGAAGCTCGCGTTTTTGAAGCGCAACGCGCGTGGTAGCCGTGCCTGAGTAGCCGCTTACGACATCGAATTTCGTTCCCAGAGTCTTGTTCATGATCAGCGGCAGATCATGACCCGTGGAGCCGGCTCGGGTTGACCCGACTTTGAGGGGCTTGTTGTAGCTTAAAACATCATCAAGGGTTTTGAGTCCGGTAAAGGCCATCACCATGCATGACGGCGCGCCGATGCTCGGCGCTCCAATCCAGCCGAACTTTTCAAAATCCAATCTGATTCTAGGGTCTCCCAAAGCTTTTTGTACGATCAGTGAATTGTTGAATGTACCAAAGGTCACCCCGTCCGGCTTGGCCACTTTGTATAAGTAATTGGCCAGCACCAAGCCGCCGGCGCCCGTCATGTTCTCGACCACCGTCGACGGATTCCCTGGAATATAGCGGCCGATATGCCGGGCGATGATACGCGTGTAAGTGTCGTACCCGCCACCGGGCGCTCCAAAAACCATTAGGCGGATCGTCTTGCCCTTGTAAAAATCGTTCGCCCACGCGGTCGTGAAGAGGGTGAGAGCGAAGAAGGCCATCAATACGATCGTTCCTCGTTTCAAGATTTGCATCGTCTTTTCTCCTTTCCCAGGTTTTTGTCGCCGTCGAGCCGCGGCGCACCAACTGCTCGTCGGTCGCCTATTTCCCATTCTCATCAACTGGGAATGACAGAGTTTCCCTTCACATTTCGTCGCCTCTAAGCCTTCCAATAGGGTCA
>JBFJTQ010000406.1:0-4101 GCA_041625275.1 Binatia bacterium
AGAGCGCTTCGTCCTGGCCGGTCGCGCTGAAGCCCGGCATGTTCAGGGGTTCGAGCCCAAATTGACTGAAATGCTTGACGATGCACTGATTGAGTTCGTCGCCAAAATAAGTCGCCAGCGCTACGGTCTTGACTCCCATCGCCTTGAGCGCGATGGCGTGGGGTTCGACGGCGGTGACCACCGGCAGGCCTACTTTCTTCGACAGATCGGAAGCCCATTGGCGCTCGAATTCCAGCCCTTTGAGGAGAAAGGGGGGCGTGCCGCTTATCGTAATGATATCGCATCCCACTTCCTTGAGTTGGACAGCTATTTCCTCGGCACGCTGAAAGCCTTCGAGGAACTTATCCTTGTGGCCGCTCCTAAAGCCGATGAACGTGGGAACGATCTCGACTCCATCGGCCGCATACTTGTACCAGAAAGCGAACGACTTCCCACGATGCGTGGGCTTGATCAGACCAATCCTTGCGCGCCAAGCATACATAATGCACCTCTTTTACGGGAAAAATTTTCGGCTCACCGTATCCAATTCCCGGTCTTCGTGTCAAACTGCCGCAGACGGTCGTCGGAACCGGGCGTTCCATTCGCTACGGACTCTTGTTCATATGAATTCTCATTTAACGCAAGGCCGCCACCAAGAATCGTCGCGGAAACCCCGACTGTCATTGAATTCCGCGCCGCTAGCCCATATGATCCGATTCGTGAGGGGAGGGCATATGGATACGATACGATTTGTCGACACGACGATCCGCGACGGCCACCAGAGCCTGTGGGCCGAAAACATGACCACGGGAATGATGCTGCCCATCGCCAAGCGCATGGATCAGGCGGGGTTCGAGGGCATCGAGCTGATTTCGGGCTCGCATCTTAAAAAGACCGTGCGCGAGCTCAAGGAAGACCCCTGGGAACGAGTCCGCCTCATGGCCAAGGAAATCACGCAAACGCCGCTTCGCGTCATCGCCGGGCGCGTGAACACCTTCGAATACAATCCGCCTGCCATGTACCGCATCTTCATGGAACGGATGGCCGCTAATGGCATCAAAGAGGCGCGGATTTCGGAAGAATGGAATGAGTACGCAGGTTGGAAATTCAAAGTCGGCGTGGCCCATGACGTGGGCATGCGCGCCATCGTCAACCTGATTTACTCCGTCTCGCCCAAGCACAGCGATGAGTATTTTGCGGAAAGAACCCGTCAGGCGGCCTCCCTCAAGCCCTACCGTCTATGTCTGAAAGACCCCGGCGGGCTGCTGACACCGGAACGCATGCAGACCCTTGTACCGATCATTTTTCAAAACGCGGCCGGCATTCCCGTCGAGCTGCATACCCACTGCACGACCGGACTCGGCCCCCTATGTTGCCTGGAGGCCATGAAGCTGGGCATCCGGTCCATCAACACGGCATTGCCTCCACTTGCCGACTCGTCGTCCAACCCCTCGCTTTTCAACGTTGCAAAAAACGCCCGCGCCCTAGGGTATGAAACCGCCATCGACGAGGAGGTGCTCAAACCTGTCTCCAGCCACTTCACGGCCATCGCCAAGCGCGAAGCCTTCCCCATCGGCGCGCCGGTCGAGTATGACTATTCGCAGTATCAACACCAGGTGCCCGGCGGAATGCTTTCAAACCTGCGCCACCAGCTGCGCAAGGTCGGCATGGAGCACAAGTTCCCCGAGGCCCTTGAGGAAAGCATCCGCGTGCGCGCGGAGCTTGGCTATCCGATCATGGTCACGCCGCTGTCCCAATTCGTCGGGAGCCAGGCCGCCATCAATGTCATCGTTGGCGAGCGTTACAAAGAGGTCACCGACCAGATCATCAAGTATGCGCTCGGTCATTGCGGCGCCGAGGGTGCCCGCGATACGGATCCCAACGTCAAAGACAAAATCCTGGATCGCCCCCGCGCCAAGGAATGGGCGAGGTGGCGGCCCGACGATCCGACGCGTGAAGAAATGCGCAGCCGCTTCGGCGGGCCGGGTGTTTCCGACGAGGAATTGCTGCTGCGCTGGATCGTTGGCAAGGAAGACATCGACGCCATGCGCGCTAACCCGAGGCCGCTCGAATATCTGAACGCAGAGCAGCCGCTGGTCAACTTGCTGCAGGAGCTGAGCCGGCGGACTGAATGCAATCAGATTCATGTGCAAAGGCCGGGTTTCTCGATTACTCTTCAAAAGAAGGCCGTGGCGCCGGCTTGACCTGCGCCTCGGGTCCCTTCAAGGAAAGAAGCAAATCATGGGAGGGATAGGGTCGCGTTTAACCCGAGTCCGGGAAGACAACTATTGAACTTGGGAAGTAGCAGTGCAATAAGGGTGGGGAATTCAGAACGCGACATCAAACCCAAGGAGGAATTACTTTATGGCTAGGGATATAGTGGCGATCGATTGTCACATTCACCTTTCTGATGAAACGACTCAAAAAGCCAAAGGCGACCGCACGCAGCAAATGGCCAGGTACTTTGGCCGAGAGAGGCCGCCCGTCTCCATAGACGAGCTTGCGGATCAATATCGCGCGCGCAAGATGATGGCGGTGCTCATGAACACCAGGGACGAGACTGTTACCGGCCTTACCCCCGTCCCCAACGATCACATTGCCGGCGCCGTCAAGAAACATCCCGATGTGTTCTTGGGCTTCGGCGCCATCGATCCCTGGACAGGCAAGCTTGCGCTGGACGAAATCCGGCGCTGCAAGGATTTGGGATTGCACGGAATGGGGGAGCTCAATCCGGCTCGACAACAGTTTTTCCCCAACGACGTGCGCTTCTACCCTCTTTGGGAACAGTGTGCGAAACTCGAACTGCCCATCCTCTTTCATGGCGGCATGGCCGCCGCAGGCGCCGGAACGCCAGGCGGCATGGGAGTCAAGCTGAAATACAGCCAGCCCATCGCGCTCGATGAGGTTGCGGCGGATTTTCCGGAACTCAAGATCATCAGCGCCCACCCCACCTGGCCCTGGACGGCGGAAAGCCTGGCCATCGCGCGCCACAAAGCCAATTACTTCATCGATCTCTCTGGCTGGGCGCCGAAATACTTCCCCGCCGAGCTCGTCCACAACGTCAACACCCTGCTTCAGGATAAGGCGTTGTTCGGTTCGGACTGGCCGGCCATCGGCGTGGAGCGCTGGCTGGACGAGTTCCAGCAGTGCAATATCAAGCCCGAAGTGCGCAAGAAGATCATGCTTGAAAACGCCAAGAAGTTTTTCAATTTAACGTTCTAGCCATTGACAGGGATTTGCCTCCATGAGCACAGAGGGAATCAAGTTCGTTGACACGACGATCCGCGACGGCCATCAGAGCCTGTGGGCGGAAAACATGACCACCGGCATGATGCTTCCCGTCGCGGAGCGGCTGGACCGAGCGGGCTTCGACGCCATCGAGCTGATTTCCAGCTCGCATCTGAAGAAATGCGTGCGCGAGCTCAAGGAAGATCCCTGGGCGCGCGTGCGTCTCATGAGCCAGCGCATCACGCGCACGCCGCTGCGGCTCAATGCGGGCAGGTTCAGCGCTTTTGATATCACACCCAGGTCCATGTATCGGCTGTTCATGGAGCGAATGGCCGCCAACGGTATTCGGGAGGCCCGCATCTCCGAGGAATGGAACGAACTCGAGGGTTGGCGCTGGAAGTGCGCGGTTGCGCGCGATGTCGGCATCAACCCTGTTCCCAACATTATCTATTCGGTATCACCGAAGCATACCGATGAATACTTCGCCCAGAGAACCCGCGACGCGGCCTCGCTCAAGGTCAATCGGCTCTGCCTGAAGGATCCCGGCGGCCTGCTCACTCCCGAACGGATTCGATCCCTGGTCCCCATTATGTTCCAAAACGCAAATGGCATCCCGGTGGAGCTTCACACGCATTGCACTACCGGGCTCGGGCCGCTGTGCTGCCTCGAAGCGGTCCAACTCGGGATAAAGATCGTCAACACGGCGCTGCCGCCGCTCGCGGACGGTTCGTCGAACCCTTCGCTCTTCAACGTCGCCAAGAACGTGCGCGCCCTCGGCTATAAGACGTTGATCGATGAGGAATTGCTCAAGCCGGTCTCGCAGCATTTTACCTACATCGCCAGGCGCGAGGGATTTCCCATCGGCAGCCCCGTGGAATACGACTATTCGCAGTA
>JBFJTQ010000407.1:0-4076 GCA_041625275.1 Binatia bacterium
ACGACGTATCATCTTCCCTATCAAAACGTGGGCATCGTAGTGCGAAAATCCGACATCGACGCGAAGTCAGATGCCTGGGTCAGACTCGTGCGCGCCACCAGGGAAGGCATCCGGCGCTGGTTTGATAATCCAAATCTCGCGCGGGACGTGTTGACCAAGTACACAAAAGAAAGAGATCCGGAAAGACTGCAAAAGACCTACGAGTTTTTTACCAAGCAAGCGGCGTTCAACGAAGATCTGACGGTGACGGAGCAAGGTATTCAGCAAATACTGAGCTTCTTGGGAAGCACCGTGCTTCCCGCCGCCAAGAACGCCTCGCCCAAGCAGATTTACGATACGCGCATCTTGGAAAAATTGCGCCAGTGAATTGAGTCGCCACGATTGTCGTCCCCATTCACTGTTGGCGTAAACTCTGAGATGGGGAGGGATCCGCAAGGTCGATTTCCCGTGCGCACAAACACCGGTGTTTTACGTGCTCCGATACGACAGCGTATCGCTACGCGTAAGCTGTTTTTCAATTCGAGTTGACATAACGACTCGTTCCCGAGTAGTCTGCCATCGAGTGATCCTGAACAGTGTGCGGGGATGTCGAGATGGCGGGCTGCCAGCGCCGCAGCGGGGTCGCGGTGAATCGCGGAGGAAGACATCAAAGCTGTCCGGAACGATACCCTGGAGAGAGATTGCGGATTTCTTTTCTTAGGAGGACGGTCATGAGGATAAGATTGGCAGCCCATCATCATTGCGCTCTGGCGATGTTTGTCTTGGTTGCGGCGTTGCTCAATAATGTCGCGGCTGAGGCGGCAGACAAGGTCGTTGTTCTCTATTCAGCCCGCTCACTTTCGCAGGCCATGCCCTGGATAGCGGAAGCGGCTGGCCTTTTAAAAAAACACGACCTCGATATGGACCTGGTTTACGTCGGAGGGGGGCCGCGGGCGGCTGCGGCGACAATTGCCGGCGAGACTGATATCACGGTAGTGGGTGGAGTATCGGTTATCCGACCCTTTGTGCAGGGTAACAAAGATCTGGCATTTGTCGGCTCCGTAAAGAACATCCTGACGCATAGCATTTTTGCCAAGCCGGACATTCAGAAACCTGAAAACCTAAAAAAGAAAAGGATCGGCGTTACACAAATCGGCAGCAACCCGCATTATTTTGCGGTTCAAGCGCTGCGCCATTTTGGCATCGACGCGCGAGAGGTTGCGTTCATCCAGACAGGCGGCACGGCTGAGACACTCGCGGCGCTGGTTGCCAACGGTATCGACGCCGCCGTATTGCTCCCGCCGATAGATGCCCAAGCGATTGATATGGGCTATCACTATGTCATCAATGGTCCCGAACTCCGCATCCCCTACGCAGCCACGACCCTTGTCGCGCGCCGGTCCGTGATCGCCAAGCGTCAGCAAGTATTGAGCCGGCTCATGCGAGTCATGGCGGAGGCGGCGATGATTCTGCACACCGATAGGGAGTTCACCTACAAAGTTCTGGGCAAGCAGTTACGTCTCAACGACAGGAAGATTCTGGACGCTGCTTACAACTCCGAGATCAAAGCTCTCGAACCCAGGCTCGTATTCAAGGCCGAAGCGCTTCAGGCGATTCTTGATGAGGTCGGGGAGATCGATGCTCGTGCCAAGAAAGTAAAACCGCAGGATCTTCTGGATACTCGTTTTCTCGAGGAGATGGAGAAAAGCGGGTTTCTCAACCAGCTGTGGTCGGGCAAGCGATAGGACCAGCCAGGAGACATTTAGAGTGTCAGGAAAAACTCGGACTTTCTGCAAATTTAGTCAATTGCCATGTGAAAACCCCCTAAGAGCCTACGCTTCTGGAACCGGATGGTTTTATAGTTTAATGATGGGGACGCGAACATAGTGTAGTGTCCCAAAAATCTCTTGACAGTCCCTCGGCACAGTTTCAGGCTCCACAGAGGTGGGACAGGAGCCCGTGGGCACAAGAACGACAAGGTTCCGTCAAGGCCCCAACCGTGGGAAAATCCACTCGACGGGGTTGGCGGGGCGGCCTACAAGGCATCGGCCTATTGACCACGGGCAGAAGGCCTGCCTCTGTGGAGCATCCAAATGTAAAGAAGCGTTGGGGGGACACTGCACTAGATAAGATCGTCGCGAGTTGAGCCACTGTTTGTCGAATGTGGGCGCGCTAATTCGGACGCTCGCCCGGCGCAGTCAATTTCATACAGCTCGGTATCATGCAAGTGTAGGCCTAATAGTACAATTTCGAACAGTCGACCGTCTCTTCAGCGGGGGCGCGCGTGGAAAGTGGCTATTTGCCAGTTTTTCGAACGATAGAATAAGTGGTCGAATTTCAAAGAATTATCACGCATCCCTTGGCAGATCAGCGGTCCAAAATCTTCATTTCTACTTGCTCGGACAAGCGGCGTGGTGCTCATTACTGGCATCTGGTTTGCGTCTGTACACGCGGGATATTCTCCCGGTCGGTTTGAAGCGAGGCTTGATGTTTAATCCGGTTTCAATGCAAAAGAAAATAAATCACATAGGGAGGTTTTCATGGCGCTTTGGAAAGAACCAACGATGAACGAGGAAGGCGCAAAACCGGAACAAGAGGCAGCTGGACCCGTGAGTCCGATCCCCCAGCGAGTGGAAAGAGCGCCGAAGGATGGCCGGGAATCCGTTTTCGGTGCTGGTGTAACCATCGAGGGGAAAATCGAGGGGGACAGCGATGTGCGCATCGCTGGAAAGTTCAAAGGAGATATTCATATCAAGGGAGATTTGAATATTGAAAAGGGTGCCCATATCTCAGCGAAGATCAGCGCTGCGAGCGTTACCATCGGAGGCGAGCTGGAGGGAAATGTGACTGCCAGCGCGCAGGTCAAGCTTTTGGAATCCGGCCAGCTCATCGGAGATTTGAAGGCAACGACATTAACCGTCCTCGCGGGGTCGCGGATGCGCGGCAATGTGGAATTTGGGTGGACCGACATGGAAGGAGCGAAGGTCGCTAACATCCGGACCCATGAGAAGGGAAAGAGTGGCTCTGCCGTATGAGAACCAATCGTCCGTCTGTGGCTGGGGAATCACGCACCTGTCCACACTGCAAAGGGACGATTCTGAAGAGTTCGGCGTCGTGTCCGCTCTGCCACCACGTCTTAAGATTCGCATCTGTCGGTGCGGGTAACGGCTCTTATCCAACCACATGTCCCCTTTTGGTGGAGGGCGCAATCAATCACCCTGACGACGGGGAGGCGCTGGAATACTGCATTTTCATGGAGGTCCGTGACGGTGCGGGAAAGTTGCTCTCACGCCAAACTGTTGGGGTTGGCGCTCTTCACCGAGCGGAAAAACGTATTTTTTCACTGCGCGTCGAAATGTCTTCGAGCCAAAGTTCGGTTCAGAGCAATGTGAAAGGGATGTGAGGCCGACAGCTTCGAAACATTAGGGCAATCGTCACCTGAAATGATAATATAAGTGTGTGCGAGAGCCATCCGCGCCGAGGCAAGGATCCCCGGGAACGGACTGTATCGGCGTTCAGTGCCGACCGGCTAGCATCATCCAACCCGGAACGAAGCAGTCAACCGCGTACTTCTGCAAGCCTGCCATTGAGGTTGTTTTGTCTTAGTTTTTCGCTACGTGGCTTTTATCTCTCCGCCGAAGCCGCAGCGTCGTTGACGGAGTGCGAATGGACACCTGGCGGGGGCCCTGCTGCCTGGCGAGCGCTTCGATCAAGTCGAGAACGGGATTCTTGACGCTCAGATACTCGCTGTACGGGCCGGCCGCTTTCATAGCGGCAACTTCCTGTTGCGACGAGAAATAGATGAGTAAGAGATCATCGTCGGATACCCCAGAGCCGCCGAATGCCTCTTTGAGTTGCCGCGCTGACGGTTGCGGAGGATTCCAGGCGGCCAATTCTCTCGCCCGCGGGCGACCGAGAATTTTGTCCTTCACGTTCGCGTCGATGGCGGAACTTTCTTCTTTGCCCCACAAGCCGAGAGCATATTGGATGACCTCGTCGGGGACTTCTCTGTAACGCTCGCCAAGGATGACATTCATCGTCGCCTGAACACCGACAAACTGGGAGTAGGGCGTTACCATGATAGGGTAGCCAAATTC
>JBFJTQ010000408.1:0-4067 GCA_041625275.1 Binatia bacterium
CACCGATGGGTGGCTTAGAACCTACAACGAGGAAAGGCCGCATGAAGCCTTGGGCAATCTCACACCTGCCGAGTATCGGGAGAAGCTTTCAAAGGCCAGAAACTCTACTTTAGAACTGTCCACTTGACGGGGAAGCTTACGGGAGGCCCAAGCTGCAGGTCAAACAGACCTAATCCGGGAGATAAGAATGCGGCTTTAGTTGTTGGAATCAGTTTGTCCCAATGTTGTTTTGTCAGTCGGGCTGCGCCCTTTCGTTGCGCGAGATCTGCTATGGTCTTTGGACCTACGAGGGTAAGCTTGCGCATTTAAGCCTTGAAGAGGCTCCTAAGGGTTCTGCTTTGGCCTGTGCCACCACACATCGGCCATGGGAACTCTATCAGAATCGGCGATTCTGACCTGGTTCCACAGCGGCAGTACATAGACCAGAGACCCGCGCCGGATGACCTTGGTCATTTGCGACGCAGCCGCAATGGTTTTCCGGAGTGGAGCACCAGGAAAAGCCGAGGTCGAAATGATGCTCCGCGACGAATTAATAGTCCATTCCGGCGCGATCAAGCAACTCGACGATCTCAAGGTGCTTCGAATAGAGATCCCGATAAGACAAAGTGGGGTGGTAGTTTTTCTGCATGTCATCAAAGACGCCGACTTGTATGTAGTCTCCCCTATGACAAGCGCGCCAATTGAAAACTCGCTACCTATTGCCTCCTTTTTATTTTTTTATGTTTCATGTCTCTTGAGTATTGCCTGAATCTTTCATCCTTCCGTTCTCGTTTTTCATCCGTGGTCTGCAAAGGCATTACATCCGAATCTGGTTTGGCTTTACGGCTACACCGAATACCGTTTTTCCATCTCGAGAAATTCGGGAAGCCGCAGGAGCGCTTCGTACTCCTTGAGCGAAGCCATGCGGTCGGCGTATCGCTTGCTGTGACCGTCCTGCTTTAAGATTGTAAGCAGCTCGGTAACCGCTCTCACCACTGTGTATCTCACCGAGTTGGAGCCACCCATCGTGAAGCCCATCTGCTTGACCTCCTCCAGGGTGACATTACCATGCTGGATCGCCTCGTCCATGAACATGCAGTTGGTCGCACATTTGACGGCATCGCGGATCTTCTTAAACGTTTCGAGCGTCCGTTCCCTGTTGCCCGGCTTGCGCACCCAGGGAAGCGCCACCCCCACGATGTCTGCACCGACCTCTTCGTAACCTTTAATGCGCTTCAGCGCTTCGTCTAAGCCGCCGACCGATTCCGCGTCCGTGCGGGCGCTGATCACGAAATCGGGATCTTCTTTGGCCTCGATGGCAGCTTGAAGTTTCTTCAGCTGCTCTTTCAATGGGACCACCGGCGTCCCGGCCTCAATGAGCGCGCAGCGCTTGGGCGTCACCTGGTCCTCGATGCCGATTCCGGCGACCCCTGCCCGCTCGAACTCCTTGACGGTTCGCATGACTCCGAGTGGCCCGCCGGAATAACCGGTGTCCGCGTCGACCATGAGCGGTATCTGAATTGACGCCGCCACGTTTCCTGCGTGATTCGCCATCTCCGTGAGGCCAATCAGACCCAGATCAGGGAGCCCCAGCAGGCTGCCGCAGGTGACGTTGCCGAGCAGCTTGACCATGGGAAACCCCACGGTCTCAGCGATGCGCGCCGTAAGGCAGTCATAGACGCCCGGGTGCACCAGCAGTTCGCCGCTTTTGAGCAGTTGTTTCAATTGGGTTGTTTGCTTCATCGCTACCTCCGTAAATTGCCCTGTTTATTGAACGTTGACTTCTCGATACTCGTCGAAATATTGTGGGAGATTGTTTTGCGTCGCGCGGCACCAGATTAACTCCTTCCACCACATAGGACGGCTTCGGTTTGACGTCAAAGCGAGTCGCAACGCAGCCGCGTTTCACCAAGAGTTCCGGGCCGTCTTTGGAAAGGAAAAAATCGACGAACAACTTGGCGGCGTTGGGGTGTGGGGCGTACGACGCCACTCCGATGCTACAATGATAGGCAATCACCGGATCGGCTCGCCCCGTTTGATCGGCACTCCCTCTGATTTCATCAGCTCCATTCGCGGCGTGTACATCATGACGCGGATCTTGAATTCCGCGGTGACCACCAAATTGAGCGTGCAGGGTACGGCCTGCGCGGCAGACAGTGTCCTGGGCTGCCAATTTCTTCATGAACTGCCGGCCTTTTTCTAGGCCCATGACGTTCAGCATATTCGTATACCACTCCGACTCTTCCCAGTTCATGATCGTCTCTCCCTTCCACCGGGAATGCAGAAGGTCGGTCCATTTCTTCGGCGCCTCTACCCGGGGAACGAGCCGGGTGTTATAGCCGAAGGTCACGGGGTTCATATATATAAAAGCTCGTCCAATGGTTTTCAGGACCCTTAAAGCCTTTTGGGGTAAGATTTCTTTTGGCAGCTCGGAAAATTCGCGAACAATCTTTCCTCACGAGAATGGAGGTGGTGCAGCCGCGAAGATTATAGACATCGGCTGCATACCTGTCGGCTTGCGTGTCGATCAGGATTTTTTCCATCAAGGTATTGGAACCGGAGAGCTGGCGCCTTGTTCGGAGAAACAGATATTTTTTTTCGGAGGCTCTCAGCAATGGGTCGCCTCGGAGGCTCCGATCGCACCTTAGAAGACGACTTCACCTACCATTTTAGCGCTTTAAATGATCGCTTCCCTCTCGCTGTCGTTCTGCGCCTTCTCCTGAGAGAGGGAGAGAGCTAGAACAAATAAGCACAGGAGCATGATGGCGCCGATTCTTTTGGTCGGCATGAGGCTATCCTTCCTTCTCGTTTATTCAACCGGCTTTTTTGAGAGGTTGAATTTGAGAAACGGGATCAGTCCGCCTCGACCAAGAACGGCGAGAGCATGCTCGGAAAACGGCGGGAACGAGCGCGCTTCGCCATTCGTGAGATTGCGCGCCCTGCCCGAAGCTAGATCGAGTTCCAGCTCGTCTCCCTCGTTGACGATCGCAGAAATGCCCGAACATTCGATCGCGGGAAGACCAAGGTTGATCAGCGTGCGCAGGTAAATGTTGGAAATCGATTCCGCGACAACGGCGGCAACGCCGGCGTCGCGCAGCGACCGGGGTGCGTACTCAGCGCTCGAGCCCATGCCGAAATTGATTCCGGCGACAAGAATATCGCCCGGCCGAACCTTCTTGTAGAATTCGGGATCGACGCCTGCCATGACTCCGGCGATAGCGCCCGAGTCCAGGCAGTCGCCGAATATCCATGCCTTGCCAATAAAAATTTTGTCCATGGTTCAGAAAAACTCCCTCGGGTCGATGATTTCGCCGGCGACGGCGCTCGCCGCCACCGTGGCCGGGCTTGCCAGAAAAATCTGCGCCTCCCGATCCCCCATGCGGCCGGGAAAATTGCGGTTTCCGGAAGAGACGCAGACTTCGCCCGCGGCCAGGGAAGGACGTGTGCAGATGCTGCATTCCGAAGCGGTCACGAGTGCTTTCGCCTTCTGCAGAATTTCCAACAGCCCCTCGTCGCGCGCCTGGGAATAGGCGGCGTAGGAAGCAGGCGTGACTACCATTCGGACTCCCGCGTGAACTTTCCTTCCTTTTAGGATTTTGGCAGCGACGCGGAGATCCTCGATGCGCGCGTTGGAGCAGGTACCGATAAAACCCTGATCGATCTTTGTTTTGAGAAACTCGCGGATAGGCCGGCCGTTGGACGGAACGCCCGGCGCTGCCACGTAGGGCTCCATATCCGTTAGATCGAAGCTGTACCGCGACACGTATTCGGCGTCGGGATCACTATGCACGGCCCGAAACTTCCCTGAACCTACGCTCTTCACATAACCGATCGCCCTCTCATCCGCAGGAAAAGTCGCGTTGAGCGCGAGACTTTCTACCGCCATGTTGCACATCGACAGACGGCTCTCGATGCTGATGTCGGCAACGGCTGCACCGCCATACTCGATGGTCTTGTTGACTGCGCCGTTAGGACCGAGCTCGGCCATAACCCTGAGCACAATGTCTTTACCACAGATCCAAAAAGGGATCTTGCCGGCGAGTGCGACGTATATGGCCGGCGGAACTTTCAGCCAGATTTTCCCCGTC
>JBFJTQ010000409.1:0-4065 GCA_041625275.1 Binatia bacterium
CATTCTTCCTCCTGTGTTTTGATTTGAGACTTTTCCGTTTTGTGTGCATCCCGAAGTATCCGGGAAATAAAAGTCGGCGGCACTACCCTTATGTAGCAGCCGCAGACGATCCACGGCGGTGAGCGCGGTCATTTGTACGCTGTGGCCGCCGCCTCATAAAAGCTCCGCTTTTCTCGCCACGAACTCTTCGCGGTCAATCTCCCCATTGGCATAGCGCCTTTTGAGAATCTCCAGTGGAGACTCATGCTCAGGCGACGATTTCACGCCTCCGGCATGCATAACCCAGCGGATGGCGAAGACAATGACGGCAACCACCGCGATCCAGAACAAAAGCATCATGAAAAAACCGAAAATCCCGAACCCCATGCCCCAACCACCCATCATGCTTCCGGACATCATCGAATTGACCTCCTTCGTCGTAAGCTGCGCCCAACTAACCCGCGTGGGGAGCTACGTCCCCTTCCGCAAACGACGGTTGTGTCGCTAAACTTCCTGTTACGTCTCGCGTCGATTCGCTGACTATGGGAGGAGCGAAACGCCGCAGGCGCAAAGCATTGCTCACCACCGAAACCGAGCTGGCGGCCATCGCCGCAGCGGCGATGATGGGCGATAGCAAAATACCAAAGACTGGATAGAGAACCCCCGCAGCCACGGGAATCAGTGCCGTGTTGTAGCCGAACGCCCAGAATAGGTTTTGCTTGATGTTGCGCATGGTCGCCTTAGAGAGAGCTATGGCCGTGACGACTCCGCGCAGATCTCCGGACATGAGCGTTATATCCGCGGCTTCCATGGCCACGTCCGTACCCGTGCCAATGGCAATCCCGACATTGGCCTGAGCCAGTGCTGGAGCATCATTGATTCCGTCTCCGACCATGCCTACCGTTTCGCCTTCCTCTTGGAGTTTCTTGACCTCTTTCGCCTTGTCCTCCGGCAAAACTTCGGCCAAGACCCGATCAATTCCGACCTGCCTTGCGATGGCGTCTGCCGTGCGCCGGTTGTCACCTGTGATCATGACGACTTTAAGGCCCAAACGATGAAGTTGAGCCACGGCGTCCACGGAGTTTGGTTTGAGCGTGTCGGCCACGGCAATGACACCCGCAGGCTTGCCGTCGATCGCCACATACATGGGGGTCTTTCCCTGATCCGAGTAAATGCGCGCCTTTCCCTCAAGACCGTTGAGCGAGATCCCTTTCTCAGCCATCAATGTTATATTGCCGGCCAAAACCGAGTGGCCATCGATCCGCGCGGAAATCCCCTTCCCCGGGATCGCTGAAAAGTCTTCGGGCTCTAAGATCTCGATCTCCCTTTCCCTGGCGCCGTTCACGATAGCTTGGCCAAGCGGATGCTCCGAGCCCCGCTCCGCGCTTGCCACGAGTCCCAGCAGTTTTTCTCCAGCCATACCGTCGGCGGTGAAAACGTCGGTCAAGGCAGGCTCACCCTTGGTTAGCGTACCCGTTTTGTCGAAAATCAAGGCCGTGAGTTTCTGGGCGGTCTCCAGCGCCTCGCCGCTTCGAATCAGGATGCCGTTCTCCGCTCCTTTGCCTGTGCCGACCATGATCGAGGTAGGCGTGGCCAAGCCTAACGCGCAAGGGCAGGCGATAATCAGGACGGCGACAAAATTAAGAAGCGCGTAGGTTACGGCAGGAGCGGGTCCCCAAAAGTACCACACGAGAGCTGTGATAACCGAGGTCGTGATAACCGCCGGAACAAAGTAACTCGTCACCTTATCGACCAGGCGCTGGATCGGCGCTTTGGAGCCCTGGGCCTCTTCGACAAGTTTAATAATTTGGGCCAGCACCGTGTCCTTACCCACTTTCGTGGCCTCGAACTTGAACGCCCCGGTTTTGTTGATGGTCGCGCCAATGACCTCGTCGCCGATCTTTTTATCGACCGGAATACTTTCCCCCGTGATCATCGACTCGTCTATGCTCGAATAACCATCGCGTATGAGCCCGTCCACGGGTATCTTTTCCCCCGGACGAACAAGGATCAGGTCTCCGGGAACAACTTCGTTCACAGGAATATCCCGCTCAACGTCATTGCGGATGACCCGGGCAGTCTTGGCTTGCATCCCGATGAGCTTCTTGATCGCCTCCGAGGTACGCCCCCGAGCGATGGTTTCCAGATAGCGACCCAACAGTATCAGCGTGATAATGATCGTTGAGGTGTCAAAATAGACTTCACGCGCAACTCCATGGGCCTCGAAAAACTCGGGAAGCAGAATCAGGCCGACGCTGTACAGATACGCGGCAGATGTGCCTACGGCGATAAGCGTATTCATGTCGGAAGTCTTATGCTTGAGAGCCGCCCAAGTCCCTCTGTAAAACTGCCACCCCACCCAGAACTGCACAGGAGTGGTAAGCACCCACAGGACGATAAAGTCCTGAATGATATCGGGGACCCATGGGAACAGGGAGGGATAGCTGCCGAAGAAAACCGGGATGCTCAGGATCGCGCCCACAGCGATCTTAATTCTAAGATCCTTGACTTTGGCCGCGTGCGCGGCTTTCTCTCTGTCTTCTCCCTCCTCTTCGCGCGCCAGGGCTTCATACCCTGCGTCAACTACGGCCTGTCTTATCGCAGCCGCGTCCACTACACCCGGTAGATATTCGACTACTGCCTTTTCGGAAGCAAAATTGACGTTGGCCGAAAGAACCCCCTTCAGGCCTCTGAGCGCTTCTTCGATGTTGTTCACACAAGACGCGCAGCTCATCCCCCGGATGCCTAGAGTCACCGTCTCGGCGACCACCTCGTAACCCGCCTCGGCGATGGCATCTACCAGATGCCCAGGGGGTACTTGACTCGAGTCCAATAAGACCGATGCTTGCTCTGTCGCAAAGTTCACCCGGGCCTCGACGACACCGGATACTTGAGACAGCGCGTCCTCAACGTGCGCCACGCAAGAAGCGCAACTCATGCCACTAATTTTCAGCGTAAGTTCCTGCTCTCCCATTACGCCCTCCTTCGCCTATGCTCAGATCACTGGAACTTTAAAAGGTTGGATTAACCAATCCCTCGAATACTTTGCCATAGAGTGTTTGGCATAAGATCGCAAAACCGAATACCTGGCACTTCAATCAGCTCTTCTTTCAGTACGATTGTGACCTCTCGCCGCCCAGATATTTCCCGGGCTCCTTATCGAAAGCATTCTTGCACCCCTTGGCGCAAAAATAATACGTTTGACCGTTATGGATTGAAGTCGCCGCCGCTTTCTTTTCGTCCACTTCCATGCCGCAAACCGGATCTTTTGCCATGATTCGTCCCTCCCCTACACTTTGTTAAATTCTAATCTTGTTCGTTACTATTCCGGGCTCTTCTCAAGCCGCCTTGCTCACCACAATCTGATCTCCCCGGACATTCGCCGTGTATTCCTCCAAAGGCCGTGGCGGGGGGCCTGCAATGTTTTTACCGTTCAAGTCATAGTGGCCGTTATGACAAGCGCACCAGATATGGCTGAGGTCCGCCCGGTATTCCACCGTGCATGCGAGGTGGGTGCAGATGGCCGAAAAGGCTGTGAGCTCTCCAGCCGGAGTGCGGACCAAAATTCCCGGCTGGCTGCCAAACTTAAATATCTGGCCGCTGTTCGTCTTCACGTCCGTAGGTTTAATCGCCAGCGTCACGCTTCGTGTGGGAGCCTCTTCAATCTTGGGTGGATTTAAGTAGCGACCCAGTGGATACATTATGGACGCTATGAACGCGCCGGCGGTGGTTCCCAAAAACCAGTTGAGAAACCGCCTGCGGGTGACATCGTCATGTGAGTCTTCCCAGTACATATCCCCACCTCACGTCACATTGATCAGTGACAGCTCGTGCCCTCTGCCTTTGCCACTTCCTCGCCCGGCTCTTTTTTTCGCCTCTCCTTGCCGCCGCCGCCACAACACCCGCCTCCAAAGCTGTGCATGCCGACAAATACGATTATCAACGCTATCCAAATCCAGTTGCTTTGAAGGAATTCCACCATCGTATGCTCCTCTTCTTACCGCGTGCCGACTAAAATCATTCGCGCCTTGCCTTGAGCGCGCTTGGGTGCCTTTGGGGCTAGGATTTTCCGGCGCGGCCCCTCCG
>JBFJTQ010000410.1:0-4061 GCA_041625275.1 Binatia bacterium
CCGCCCGTTGGCGGATCATCGAAAATCCTAATAGTTTTGTCTTTTGATCCAATTTCTTCAAAAAGACGCCGCGCTCCCTCCACCCGCATGAGGGTGTCTTTGGCGCCGTGGGATATGAGCGCCGGACAGGTGATGTTCTTGGCAATGCCCGCCATCGTGAAATCCTTCAGCAGCACCTGCGCTTCGGCATCGCTCACTCCCCCCAGAAGTCGCTGGCAAGTTGGTTGAAGGTGATGGCAAAAGAGATACAGATCGTCGAGAATGCTGTAGCAGCCACTCCAGGCCACGAGAGCTTTGACGCGCTTTTCGAAAGCGGCGACTCGGGGCGCGTAGTACCCCGCCATGCTGATGCCGATCAATCCGATGCGCTCCGGGTCTACCTCGGGGCGTGACAGCAGATAATCGATGCAAGCTTTTCCAGGAACTTCATAGTCTGCCCGCGTTTTGATGCCCTTTAAATAGATAGAGGAACCTCGCCCCGGCGTATCGACGAGAAGCACGGCCCAGCCTCGTTCGACCATGGGCCTGGCGCCGAAGTAGATTTCCTCGGCATAAGCATCGGCGCCGCCGAGAAACAAGACCGCCGGCCATTTTCCGCTTTGCGGCCGCACTGGATGGCAAAAGTAGCCGTCATACTCCTCGTTGCCGCACTTGACGCTAACAACTTCTATCATGGGTTCGTGTAGCTTTGCGGCCGCGCGGAAATTCTCCTGGGCTTTCCGAAAGCGCTCGGCCTTTTTTGCCTCCTGCTCATGCGTCAGAAAGACATCCGACATGCGATAGTACTGATTGGCGTGAAAGAAGTTTTGCATGGAGGTGTGTTTATGGCCGGCTTGCAGCGCCTTTTTTCCTCTAGCTTCGATCCGCTGCGCCAGCGCCAACCATTCATGTTCCCAACCTTCCTTGTCCCCGGGTTCAATCCTTGCGCAGGTCCGCGCGATGTCAAAAACGTCACCGCCCCCCTGCTGTGATTGGGCGACGAGACGGAGAGTCTGGCCGCCGAAAGGATGCGTCGGAAAGAAAAAGTCGAACATACAACCTCCTACGATATGCGAAGATAGATGCGTCAGTGGCTTAAATAATGTTCTTGATATTACTTTAGGATTGTAGGAAAAGTCCATGATTCCCGCCGGTTTATTTGACATGAGGGATGATTACGGGTTAGTTCCTAGCGCAGTGGGCCAAAGAGGCTTTCAACCTCGAGAACGGAAAGAACGATTTGAGCGAATTGTGTGCACCCATGGTTTTGGGATAGAGTGCGCACATCAATGCGGAATATTTAAAACGTGGAGGTGAAACTTGGCGTTTCGCACCGTTGGAAAACCGATACCGCGGATTGAAGGTGAGGGTAAGGTCACAGGCAAGACGAAGTTCGCAGCGGATCTGCCTTTCGAGGGGCTCTTGTGGGCCAAGACGCTTCGCAGCCCAATCCCCCATGGGCGCATCAAGAGCATCGATACGGCTAGAGCCAAGGAGCTTGAGGGTGTTCATGCGGTTCTAACCGGAGCCGATGTTCCGAACGTATTTGTCGGCAGCCGTATCAAAGACCAGCCGGTGCTGGCGGCCGATCGCGTGCGCTTTGTCGGCGACGCGGTTGCCGCGGTTGCGGCGGACACAGAGGAGATCGCGGAGAAGGCGCTCACGCTGATCGACGTCGACTATGAAGAGCTTCCCCATGTCAGCGATCCTGTGAAGGCCCTGGAGTCCGACTCGTATGCGATCCACGAGGATCGTTCAAAGTTCAAGAACGCACCAGCCGTCCCGGAAGGCATATCCACGCATAATCTTCAGTCCTATATGCAATGGAAGAACGGCGATCTCGAGGAGGGGTTTAGAAGCGCCGCACGCGTATTCGAGCACACCTTCCGCACGCCGCTCTCGCACCACGGCTACCTCGAACCCCATGCCTGCACTGTGCATGTTCATGCTGACGGTCGCGTCGAGGTTTGGGCATCGAATAAGGGTCCCTGGGGCCTGCGCGATCAAATGGCCGAGGATTTCGGCGTGCCGAAGGAGAAGATAAAAGTTCATATCGTTCATGTCGGTGGCGACTTCGGAGCCAAAGCGTCCCTAATCGATGTCCCGATCGCTTACTGGTTGTCCAAGGCGACGAACCGGCCGGTGAAGCTGGTCTTCGATTCCACCGAAGAGATTCTGGCCGGCGGCCACAGGCACCCTGCCGTGATTACGTTGCGCACCGGGGTCAAGGAAGACGGAACTCTTACTGCCATCAAGGCGTCAATCTACTTCAGCGGTGGGGCCTACGCGGCGCAGAAGGCGAATCCCCATGTGACCGTATTAGGCGGACGCCGACTGGCCAGTATGTACCGCGTTCCGGCGATCAATGTTGAGACGTTTTGCGCCTATACCAATCAGGTTTCCTGCACACAGACCAGGACCCCCGGCAGCCCCCAGGTCGTCTTCGCTTTTGAATCGCAAATGGACATCATTGCCCGGGAAATGGGCATCGACCCAGCGGAGTTTCGCCGCCGCAACGTTCTACAGGATGGCGATAGTTCCCCAATGGGAGACAAGTGGAATCACATCTTAGCGGGGGAAGTGCTGGAGCGGGCGGTCCAAGCGTCCCGCTGGAAGAAAGGCGGGGCGAAAAAGAATCGCGGCTGGGGCGTGGCAATGTACGAAAGGGGAGCCCCTGAAGGCAAGGCTAGCGCTGCCCTCACGCTTGAAGCGGGCGGCAAAGTTAGCATTCTCACCGGAGTTCCCGACGTCGGCCCCGGTTTCTATACCATCGCCCAGCAAATCGTTTGCGAAACCTTGGGCCTGGCCCCGGACCGTGTCGGTGTCACATTCCAGGATACCGATAGCCTGCCCTATGATCCGGGTACAGGTGGAAGCAAACAGACCAACACGTCGGCCCATGCGGTGTACAAGGCGGCGCGAGAGGTACGGGAAAAACTGTTGGCATTAGCCGCCGGGCAGCTTGGATGTCAGCCCGCCGAGGTGTCTCACCAAGGGTCCAAACTCGTCGGTCCCAACAAGAAATCGCTATACGTTGATGAAGCCATGGCGCTCGCAGTCAAGGAAAACGGCGGCCCGGTATTTCACTTGACCATGCACGAGCCTGGAAATGCGCCCAAAGTCACCGGATTCACAGCTCAGGTAGCGGAGGTGGAAGTCGATCCGACGACCGGCGCCATCAAAGTGCTGAATCTCACGACGGCACATGATACGGGGGTGGTGATCAACCATCTTACCTTGACGGGTCAGATCGAAGGCGGGGTCATCACCGGCCTTGGCTTTGCGTTAATGGAAGAAAATGCGGTAGTTGACGGCAGAATCACAACATTAACCTTAGGTGATGCCAAGCTCCCTTCTATCGGCGATGTGCCGCCGCTAAAAACGATCCTGGTCGAGAGCCCCACGGGGCCAACCCCGTTCGGCGGCAAAGCCATCGCCGAGAATCCCAATGTGCCGACGGCGGCGGCCATTGCCAACGCAATCGCCGATGCCGTTGGCGTGAGAGTCTATGACCTGCCGTTGACGGCCGAAAAGTTATACTGGGAGCTCCACAAAAGAAATTAAAAAAAGACCATGAACGCGAAGCGCGGTGGAGTAACAAGCGATGACAGACCACCACGAATCAGCGTTGAACAACGCGAGCGCGCCAAGCGCGACGAGCAAGGGCGATGGCGTATCACATGGAGGATCCACAATCTGGAGAAAGAGGCGATGGCGCTGCGCGCGGCCCATTTACCACACGGAAAATTCAGAAGCGAGCCATGGATATTTGAAGAAGATGTCATTGCACGCGAAGCCGAGGATGTTGAGGTCACGTTTCGAGTAGTTTGTCACGAAGCGCCAGGGAGCGTGGTTGAAAACGCATTTTTGATTTTCCGGGTAAACTGGCGGGAATGCGCATGGCGAATATTCGTGCGGTTTCAGGTAACGGTCAATGAGGCATCAGAGCCGCAGGCGCGAACCGAACTGATTACCGCCCACAAGGTCGGTTTCTCGGCACACACACCGCCGGAGGAACAGGATGGCTAAGCCTAAAGGAAAAAAACCTTCCATGGCGGAGACGGATCACGATCTTTATATCC
>JBFJTQ010000411.1:0-4052 GCA_041625275.1 Binatia bacterium
AGCAGCTTGGCCTGGAAGGCAAGGCTGGTATCGGCGATTTCATCGAGATAGAGAGTGCCGCGCTCGGCTAACTCGAACAGCCCTTTCTTACTGGACAAAGCGCCAGTAAAGGCGCCTTTTTCGTGACCGAAAAGTTCGCTTTCCAACAGGGTCTCTGCCAGCGCCGCACAGTTGATGGCAAAGAAGCTTTCGTGCCGTCGCGGGCTCATCCGGTGGATCGCCCGGGCGATTACTTCCTTGCCGGTTCCGCTTTCTCCGGTGAGAAGGACGCGGCAGTCGCTTTCTTTGAGTCTCTCCAGAGTTTCGAAAACCCTCTTCATCGCCTCGCTGCCGCCGACTAAAGTGGAAGAAGATGGGGCATCGACCGCCTCCTCGCGAAGGTAACGATTTTCATCCAAAACCCGAACGTGAGTCATGGCTTTTTTTATTTTGAGTAATAGCTCGTCGGAGTGGAATGGTTTGGCGACAAAATCTGCCGCTCCCAGTTTCATGACTTCGACAGCAGCGTCCACCGTGGCGTAAGCGGTTACGACAATCACTGGCAGATTGGGTTGAGTCTTCTTGATCAACTCGATGACCTGCGAGCCGCTGATGCCCGACATCTTCAGCCCGGTTACAACCAGATCAGGCTGGCTCTCGCCGATTAAGTTCTCCGCCTTGTCGGCGTCCGTGCTGACGGTGCAATCGTAACCGGCCCTGGCCAACATCAAGGCGGTGGATTCGGCCATGTCTGCGGTGTCGTCGAGAACCAGAATTTTACTTTTCTCTTTCACGCAATACGGCTCTCTCACTATTGGCTTGGCGGCAACGAAAGCGAAAACGTGGAGCCCTCTCCGCGCGTGCTTTTCACTTTAAGCAACCCGTTATGCTTTTTCATGACGCTCAGGCTGGTCGACAGGCCGAGACCAACGCCGCCTGTTTGCTGCTTTGTCGTGAAGAAAGGATTGAAGATTTTTTCGAGTTGGCCCTCGTCGATCCCAGTTCCGTTGTCCGCTATGTTACATTCTACGAACCCGCCGTCGGGTGAGTCTAGCTGGGTCGTGATTTTTATGGTTCCTCCTTGCGGCAAAGCATCCATGGCGTTCGTGATGATGTTGATCAAAACCCCCTTAAGCTCGTACGGGTCACCCTTGACAGCGGGAAGATTAGGCGCGAGTCGCTTCTCAAGCTTGATGCCTTTGGCCCTGAACTGTCTGTCCATGAGGAGCAAGTTTTCCTCTATGAGTTGGTTCAGATCCAATACCGCCATGTCAAAACTCGTGTGCTTAGACAGGCTGAGTAGGCTCTTGATCACCATTCCTATCTGGTGGCTGCTTTTGTTAATGACTTCCAAGCCTTTGACGAAGCTTTGAGAGAGGCCAAGCTCTCTGGCCTCTTGCGTGAGGACTTCAGACCGGACCGCCATAACGCCGCATGGCCCATTGATCCCTTCAGCGATGTCGCCAATGAGCTTGCCGATGGATAAATGTCGGTACGTCTGCTCGAGGACGGTATTTTTCCTGGCCAATTCTCGGTTCAAATCCTCTATTTTCCTTCGTATGCCTTTTTCCTGCTCCGCCAGCAGGCCGAGAGAGAGGGCAATGAGGAAGAGAAAGGTGACTCGCAGCACAAATTCCGGCCACGGCAGGACGAGATGCCCCGTGAGGCTGATGTAATTAAAGCCATAGAGCAGGACAGACAAGAAAGCGGTTACCAGACCGATGCGCAAGCCGAAGTAATACGAGTGGATTGCGACCAGGAGGTAGAACGCTATGAAAAAGCTGCCTGCCAGGTGATCGAGGTGGCGGACCAGCATGAAAACGAAAAAAAGGTCAACGCCTAGGGTGGTTAAATATATGACGCGGATAGCGTGCGCCCATCGGTAGATAGCGAGATAGACCCCTGCGCTGTAAAGAGAGTAAACAAGAAGGATCCAGGCAAATGTATCCCTCGTCGCGGGGTCGAGGGGCACTACTAGATACCAGAGGACCCCGCCGGCGATCGTGAAGAGCCTCAAAAATAAGAAAAATAGATCTACGTTCCCCGGTAGATGAAGCTTGCTTTTGAGGCCGTCAAAAAATCGAGCCATTTGAGCACCGTAAATATTGCTTTCCGAGCAATCAGTGTGCCATTTTTGCTCATCTGTGCGGTATTAACTCACAGAAATTTCTCTAGTGCAACAGAGTCGGAAAAACCATTGATGGCACTGCGCAAAAGCTGCTCACCAAAGACAAACTGTGCGGAACGAGCGGAGAAACCTTGAAATGAATCGGGGGAATTCAACGCTATGAATTCCCCCGATATAGAATCAGCAAGATAATTTTTATCAACAAATAGAACAAGAACTGGTAGTTTCCTAGCCAATCCGCCGTCGTCTCTTTATTTTTTGGCTAACTCAAGCGTGACCTTGGCCTCTTCGCCGGCTTTCACGGAAACTTTCTTCGTGATTTTTCCGAGCGTTTCATGCCAAACCTCAATCGTGTGATCGCCGGCCGGAACATTCTCGATCTTAAATGCACCGCCGTCGCCTGTCGCAACGGCCGGATTGTCCGTAACGACAATCCACGCAGTCATCCAAGCATGGGCATCGCAGTTCACTTTGATGATTTCTGCCTGGGCGAAAGACTCCGTCATTTTCTTCCTAAAGCCAGGCTGGGCTTTATTGATGGCCGCATTCTTGGTGCTATAGGTGTGAAAGTTGTGTAAGATCCCGTCATTGTTGAGGATGTCAAGCGAGCCGCCGGGAGATATGATCGCTACATGGGGGATGAACACGCAGCCCTTCTGATCGATTGTCGCCGTCTTGTTGCCCGTTGCCCCCTTTACGCTCGTCACGCTGACAACCGCGTTCTTGATTCCACGGTCCGCGGAGACAATGAGCTCTTCCGAAGGTTTTTCCGCGCCGCATTTCTCGCTATCTTTCGTAACCTTTACCATCTTCGGCGCTGGGGCATCGCCGTTCAAAACCACGCGACCCGAAATGGTGCCCCCCCCGGATGCCGCTTGCGCTGGCGTTTGGGAAGGAA
The DNA here is from genome assembly GCA_041625275.1 of Binatia bacterium. Classification (GTDB taxonomy): domain Bacteria; phylum Desulfobacterota; class Binatia; order UBA9968; family UBA9968; genus JBFJNS01. The sequence goes on from JBFJTQ010000411.1 coordinate 3,006, forward strand.
TTCCCTCTAGCCAATATGGCCCTCCCAACATCAGCCCGATGAGCAAAAACCCAAGTATCAGTCGACCCATACCATTCTCCTTTCTTGTGCAGAAAAAAATTTTCGCTGACCTTGCGCAATTATTAGGCCAAAAAGATAAACGGCTATCGACCGTGTATTATGGATTGTTCTTTTATTTTTTCGAAAAAAATAAAAACCCACTCATCGATTGATTGAAATGAAGAAGAAAGCACTAAACGCCAGGTGCTCCTGGAGAATTTGCTGAAGTCGGATTAAACGCCTGGTACGGGTTTTGCGCAGAACGCAAGTGTCCCTGTCGTCTAGCGGTCCAGGACACCGTTGTCTCCCGGCGACATCTGGATTTCGGTGGGGGTGCTGACTCGCAACGGTAACCGGGGTTCGAATCCCCGCAGGGACGCTAAATATTAAATTCGAGGGCCTCTGCTCCAACGAAGTTTGCATTGCGGCATCCGGTTGACGGGCCGTTGGTTTGTGCGAGCCGGTTGTGGTAGTGAGTAAGGAGCGGACGAACCGACCTTTGCGAAAAAGGCAGTTTTGTTGAAGAGCCTATGTTCAAGGAGTTAAATCTGAGTCCCACCTTGCGCCTGTTTGGGCGCTTTGCCGCCGCTGGTTTTGTCGGTTTCGTTGTTCTAGCCGGTCTGCTTTTCTGGGTTTGGATGACGATGTTTGAAAGGCATCTCATTCACGACGCGGGAACTAATACCGCGAGGCTCGTCAACGCTGCCGTGAGCCACATGCTCAATGTAAAAGATTTTAGCGTTGTTCATAAGGGGCCAGAGTGGGAGAGATTTCGTGATAAAGTTCAGCATCTCACCTCGATTCCTGAGTTGGTGCGAATCAAAATCTATAACCCCGGCGGTATCTTGATTTGGTCCGATTCCCGGGAGGTGTTAGAGAGCAATCCCAAGCCGGAAAATAACCCGGAGCTGCGCGAAGCTTTGGGGGGGCGCGTACAAGCTCACATGAGTTCCCTTGAAAAAGAGGAACACAGCTTCGAGCGGGCTAAGTTCCGCACTCTCATGGAGC
>JBFJTQ010000412.1:0-4042 GCA_041625275.1 Binatia bacterium
AAGCGCGCGCAGTCGGCAAGGGATTACCTGGTCTCGCTCGGTATTGGACCCAACCGACTATCCACCATCAGCTTTGGCGAAGAAATCCCGGTTTGCGCGGAGAAAACAGAGGGTTGCTGGCAAAAGAATCGGCGAAGCCGTTTCGTCATTTCAACCTCACGCCCGGCATCTTGAGCCATTCGGGCTGCGTCAGGCGGCAGTGAAACGAGGCTGTCCCTATGCTCGGATGGTGTATCTTGCCGCGGGACAGAATTTACTGGAACGAAATACGCGCGGGACAATAAGTCCTGACCGCCATCTCGTTACTAAGCGCTTTGACGGACATTCAGACTGTGAACGCAGCGCAGGCATATTAGGTCAAGTAGAGTTATGGTTAAGACGAATGACTTATACGATTACCCCAAAGCGACTTTGATACATGCGCCGAACCATATGTAAGTATCTAATTTATCGTAGATTTAAACTAGAGAGATTTGGCTCGGAACCCAATACATCTTTCGTCTTGACAAGGCTTATGCCTCCCGAATATATTCCGCCCAGCATTAGGGACGGGAAAGGAGGTGAAAAACATGATCAAGAAAACGTTGAGCCTAATCGCCGCCGCGCTTCTCTCCGCTTCATTGACGGGCTCTGTTCTGGCTGCGGACATGGTAAAGGGCAAAGTTTCCAAAGTGGAGGATGAGGGACGCGTTGTCGTCGTCAAAACCAAGGATGGTAAGGAAGTAAAGATGAAGATTAGCGGCAGCCGCACCGCGCTGGAGGGAATCAGTGACCGCTCCGAGTTTAAGGAGGGTCAGACCGTGTCGGCCGAGGTGGAGAAGGGCGAGGCCAAAAAAGTAAAAGTGACTAAATAGCAACGGCTTCACAGAAAGCCAATCCTTCAGCAAAAAGGAGGGGGAATGGAGTTTGCGCCATTCCCCCTCTGCTGTTTCACGGCTGCGCATACGCCGACCTGGCGTGGGGATATCGAGATTTTGATTACTCTTTTCCGCCAGCCCGACCACAAGACTAAGGCGACGCATCCACAATGAAGCGTCTGGCCGTTAATCAGCGGCATTCCCGGTCCAGTGCGTTCTTCCAGCCTTCACTTGAACGCCAGGCAACAGTGGCGTACCCTGGCATTATCCCCCATCTCGCTAACGAAAAAGGAGCACGAAGGTTGTCATGGTTTCCAAAGAATTCATCGTCGACGTCCATCACCATTTCATGCCCGCGCCGTTGTTTGACCGACTCGCAGCTCAGGCCGGCGGTCGACGCATCGTCACCAATGAAATCAGTCTCACGCTGAACCCATCTCGCAAAGACCTCGAGGCCCACCTCAACGTCATGGACGAAGCGGGAGTCACCGTATCCAATCTGACAGACCAGGTTCAGCTGATTGGAGCTGACGACTCCCGTATGCTCAACGACGGCATCGCCGAGATCGAACGAAAACATCCCAATCGTTTTCGCGGCGCCATCCATTTGCCGGTCCATGAGCCGGAGATGGCCGAACGCGAACTGGAACGCGGCATCGACCAGCTGGGTTTGCGCGCCGTGGCGCTGCTCGCTTGTCATCTCGACATACAGCTTGACAACGCGATCATGAATCCGCTGTTCGAAATCATCCAGCGGCACAATCTGCCCATTATTCTTCATCCGCAGTCTAAACCCGCTGGCTCAGAGACCACTTACAACCTAGATCGTTGCGTCTTCCGTCCTCTGGAAACCACCCAGGCCATCGTACGCGTGATGTGCAGTGTGCTGCCGCGATATCCGGGCTTGCGTTTTATCATGCCTCATCTTGGCGGCGCCGTATCGTCGTTGAAAGGTCGCATGATGTCGTTTTTTGAACCAGAAGATGCCCCGATTCCGCCGGAGCTCAAGGGCTATTTGAAGACGCAATCGGAACTCAAGCGCCTAGGGTTAGCGGAATCGTTCGAAAAGCTTTTTCAATCGCTCTACTTCGACACGGCCGGCACGGGTTCTTGGCACCCTGCCCTTGCCGCCGCCTTGAACGTCACCAGCGCCGACCGCATCATGTTCGGCAGCGACTTCCCGCTGGAATGCAAGACCGCCTCGAACATTACCGAATCGCTGGACATGATTCGCCAATCGCCCTGCAGCGCTCCGGAGAAGGCCGCGATGTTAGGCCAAACCGCAGCAGCGCTGTTCAAGCTGTAACGACTCAAGGACAGCATGAATTTCAAGCCGCACACGAAAATCGTCGTGTTGCTCGTTCTTTTCCTCGCGGGCACGGCCTATGGTCAACCGCAATCGAACGAGCGCGCTCGCCTTGATCAGATTGAGCAGGCGCTCAAAGCGGATGTACCCCGCGTGCTTTGTCTGGATCGTAGTTTTACCACCGGCGCTCAGCCCGCCGAGTCGGCTTTCAGCAAAATGGCTGCGAGGGGCTTTCGCTCCTATCTGAGCTTGCGCACCGCCGCAGAAGGCATTGATCTCGAACGGGAACGCTCCCTGGTCGACAAGAACGGCATGCGCTACCTCAATATTCCCGTCATCTCCAGCGCACCCCGCGCGGAGCAGGCCGATGAATTCATCCGCATGGTAAAGGACACATCCAATCACCCGATGCTCATCGGCTGCGCTAGCGCCAACCGCGTGGGGGCATTTATGATGATTTACCGTGTAGTCGGCCAGGGATGGAGCGAACAGAAGGCGCTGGAAGAGTCCGCCAGAATCGGCCTGCGCAGCGAAGCGTTGAAACAATTCGCTCGAGGCTACATAGCACGACAACGGGCGAAAAGGCAGTAACCATGTGCTAGCCTGGCAACCGCTCGACATCCGTAATAACGTCAAGTCACAGCGAACAATGGGGAGATCGTATCCATGGCTTGCGACTCACCCGTTTACGTCGATCACCCAAACCCTGATCAAAGCCACAGCCCGCCAATCAAATGACCTTTTGCCGTTTCAGAGACGCGATGGCGTCTTCGTCATAGCCGATTTCGCGCAAAACCGAGCTACTGTCCTCCCCCAGATCTGGGATTCGGTCATAGCGGGCAGGACTATCTGACATCTTGAGAGCATTCCCAATGACGGGCACTCTCCCAACCGGCGACTCGGCTTCGCGGATGAGTTTCCGCGCCGCCACTTGGGGATGCGCCAGAACCTGTGCGATCCCCCGCACCACTCCGTAAGGGAGCTCGGCATTCTTGAGTTGCTCCAACCAGTGCTTGTGATCGCGCTCAAGAAAGATTTTTTCGATGGTTTCTTCGAGAATGCCGCGATTCTTCCTTCTCGCCTCCACGGTAGCGAAACGCGGATCTTCCAGCAGCTCCGGTTTTTCGATTACCTTGCGGCAGAAAACTTCCCAGTCCGAGGCGCTGGCAACGGCGAGATTCACGTATTCGCCGTCCCCAGCGAGGTAAGGCCCATAGGGCGTTACGTAATGGTGCCGCATGCCGACACGGGCGGCTTCCTCGCCGGCATGCCAATAGTGATGCGGAAAATATCCGAGCCAGGAGACAATCGCATCGAACATCGAAACGTCGACAAACTGCCCACGCCCTGTTTTTTCTCGCTGATAGAGGGCGAAGAGAATTCCCAGGGCCGCATACATGCCAGCCGCAATGTCGGCGATGGCGATCCCCGCCTTGGCCGGCCGATCCGGATATCCTGTCGTTGCAATGATCCCGGCTTCACCCTGGATCAAAAGATCATAGGCCTTGACATCGCGATAGGGCCCATCTTGCCCGTAACCTGAAAGCGAGCAGTAGATCAACCGCGGGTTTGAAGAGGAAAGCCTGTCACAACCTAGCCCCAACCGGTCAACCACGCCAGGCGCGTAATTCACAAAGAAAACGTCCGCGTTCTGTGTCAGGCGCCGCAGAATCTCTTTACCCGACTCTTGCTTCACATCCACGGCGAGACTGCGCTTGTTACGATTCAGCCACACATAGCCGGAAGAAAGGCCTTTAACCACTGAGTCCCAACTCCGGATCACATCGCCCACCCCCGGCCGCTCGACTTTGATAACCTCTGCCCCCATGTCCGCAAGCAGACAGGTCGCAAAAGGGCCCGAGAGTACCTGTTCGAAGGC
>JBFJTQ010000413.1:0-4036 GCA_041625275.1 Binatia bacterium
GCCTAGTGGACTTACGGAGCTCGCGCGTCGGGCTTGCAGTCTTTTTCTAGCGGCGGCGCTGGTGGCTTCTTTTGCTTGTTCGCCCGGTTTGCCCCGCGCGTCCGTCACCGCACCGCCGCCGGAGGCGGTTCCGCCGGCGCCGCTGCAGGTTATCCCCGGCCCTGCGACGCGGCCGTTCTTTATCGGATTTACCCTGTGGCCGGCGGATTTGTCCGCCGAGGGGCTGCAGACGGCGGCGGAGTTCGCTCACAATCATGGTGATATCGTCTCGGTCACGTTTATCGGCGGCGTTCCATGGCCCGAGGCGCTGGAGGGCAAACCGTTTTCCCGAGATGTCGAGAACAGCATGAGCTATCGTCCGCCGGCGGGAAAGAAACTGTTTCTCTCCATCTCTCCGTTGGATAAAGATCGGCGCGGACTGGCGCCCTACTGGGGTGAGCGAGACAACCTGCCGCTACCTAAACCGTGGGACAAGGAGCCGCTGAACAGTCCTCGAGTCAAGAAGGCGTTCTTGAATTTCGTCCTCGGCTGCGTCAAATCCATGGAGCCGGATTTTCTCGCGATCGGCGTCGAATCCAACATTCTCCTCACGCGGGAACCGACAAAGTGGCGCCAGTTCAAGGAGCTGCACGGCGACACTTACAGGGCGGTCAAGCAGGCGCATCCGGGCTTGCCGGTGTTCTTTACCATCGATGTATTGCATTACAAAAGGCTGACTTTGGAATCGAAGGGAACGGATCAGGAAGCCGAGGTGGCCGATCTTATGAGATACAGCGATCTTTTCGCCATGAGCGTGTACCCACACATGAGCGCCGAGGTGCCGCGGCCCGTGCCTGCCAACTTCCTGGATTTCGCGACACGATTCAAAAAACCCATCGCTATCGCCGAAAGCGGCATGACATCGCGCAATGTTCTGCTGCGATCCTATGGAACCACCCTTCACGGGTCGGATGCGGATCAACAGCAGTTCACGGAATTAATCCTGAAGACGGCCGCCCGGGACGGATATGACTTCGTGATCAACTTCGCAACAACGGACTTCGACAGACTCGTTGCCAAGTTACCTGCGCGCCTGGGCGACATCGCCCGTATCTGGGCTTACACGGGGATGCAGACGGGCGACAAAAAACCGAAGCCCGCCCTGGCCGTGTGGGAGGGGTATTACAGGGCAAAACTGGTTCGGGTGTGGTGAAAAACAGAGAAGATTCGCCTACCATTTTTGTGATCAACCGGAATTTTGCGGGAACACGGACGACCTGCGCACCTGCCGTAGCGAATACGGAATAGCTATCAGTCATCAGCAATCAGCATGCAGCAATTGGCTACCGGTTTTCAGAGCTGAAATCTGATAGCTGACCGCTGACAGCGAACCGAAACGGTGCAAACCGATCATCCATAGCGATCGTCAACCCGTGTGGATCAGGGAATAAAACAATACGAGTTCGCTGCGTTTCCCGGCGGCAAAATCATGAGGCGTCCCCTTCGGAATGTGGCATAGCATTCCCGGACGCAGGGAAATCCTGCGGTCCTTCAGGCGCAGCCTGCCGTGGCCTTTCAGCACATGACAGATGACGTCCTTGTCGTCGTGGTTGATTTGTTTTGCGTCGCGGTTGGATTCGGGCCGAAAGGCGATCACGCCGACTGAGAATTCCGCGGATTCGAAACAGTTCTTGTAGCGAATCTCCGGGTTGATCCGCGTCATCCCCCTTAGGGCATCCTTGATTGCCAGAACTCTAGCGCCGCTCTTCTTGGACACGGGTTACTCGCTCACCGCCGCGACGATCTCGCGGATGGCTTGTTCGGCCTGGTCGTTCGGAACCCGGCAGGAGCCCACGACTTTGTGGCCGCCGCCGCCGTAACCCTTCAGCAGTTCGCCGACGTTGACGGTCGAGGTTGGGTTGAAGATGTTGTAGCCGACTGAGATTGCGGTCGTATTTTCTCTTTGCGTGTCGTCGGCGATTTTCACCTGGATGTTGCCGTGCGGAAACAGCGTGAAGACGAGAAAACGGTTACCGTCCGGGAGCTCTTTGATCCCGCGCAGGTCGACGTAGATGACGTTTCCTTTCATGACCGTGCGTTCCAGCAATATGGCCTTGAGGGTTTCCTGATCGTCGAGAATCCGGCGGCAGCGCGTGGCGACTTCGAGATCGCTCATGGTCTCCTGCAACGATGTCTCACGCAGCAACTCGATCACTCGCAGCCAGTAGGGCTCGTCTCCAGCATTCTTGCCGTCCGTGGTCATGGAAAGCAGGACATAGCCCTGCGGGTTCAGTACATCTTCTCGTTCAAGTCGCCCCGCATCGATCCGGTCCGCTTCGTGCAGAAGGTACGTCATGCGGTCGGAATTGAGGAATGCGAGCCGCTCCGCGCTCGGAGCCTGCGCGCTTTCCGAGTAGTATTCGAACACGACGCGGGCGGCGCTAGGGGCGAGCCGGAATCCGCCTCTGCCAGGCATGATCGGTTTGGGAAAATCGGGTGTCGTATTCGTGATGTGGTGATCGAACCACAGGGAGCAGCTTGGATGATAGGGGAGGTTGGCGATGATGTCTCCTTTGCGTATATCCACCAGGCCGTCCTGCATGAACTTGGGTTCGACGAAAAGATACGAATCGATGGCCTCGAACTTGGTGATCAGCGCGCCGCAGACGAGGCCGTCAAAGTCCGCTCGGGTCACCAGCCTCATGGGCGCACGACCTCCTCCACATCGGTCAGAGGCAGATTGAACGCCGTTGCTACTCCAGGGTGCGTGACCTTGCCGTCGCACGCATTCAGCCCCCGAGCCAAGGTGGTGTTCTTACTGAGCGCGAGCGGAAACCCGTGATCGGCGATCTCCAGCCCGTAGGACAGGGTTGCGTTGGTGAGCGCGTAGGTCGAAGTGTTGGGGACGATGGCGGGCATGTTGGTTACGCAGTAATGAACAACTTCTTCCTCGACATAGACGGGATTGAGGTGCGTCGTCGGCCGGGAGGTTTCCGCGCAGCCGCCCTGATCGATGGAAATATCGACCAGCGCCGCGCCGGGCTTCATGATTTTGGCGAGGGTCCGGGATATAAGTTTAGGTGCCTTCGCGCCCGGAATCAGCACCGAGCCGATCACCAAATCGGCGTCGAGGACTTCTTCCTCGACGTTGGCCCGGTTGGACATGAGGGTCGTGATGTGCCCGCCCAGGATGTCGTGAACGTACCGCAACTTTGACGGATTGATATCCAGGATGCTGACATAGGCGCCCATGCCGTTGGCCACCTGGCATGCGGCGGCGCCGGCAATGCCCGCCCCGAGAATGACGACCTTACCCGGCCGGACTCCCGAAGCGCCGCCAAGCAAGATCCCGCGCCCGCCGTTTTCCGCCTGCAGACACCAGGCCCCGACCTGAATCGAGAGCCGGCCGGCGATTTCGCTCATGGGCGTTAGCAGGGGCAACGATCCGTCTTCGAGCTGAATGGTCTCGTACGCCAGCGCCGTCACACCGCGATCCAGCAGGGTGCGCGTGACGGTCTGGTTTGCGGCCAGGTGAAGATAGGTGAACAGAATGAGGCCCTTGCGGAGAAGCGGAAATTCCGACGGCTGCGGTTCCTTGACCTTCATGACCAGATCCGCCTGTTCCCAGACCGCAGTGGCGCTGTCGATGATCTCGGCGCCGGCCCCGGCATACGAGCGGTCGGAGAACCCGCTGCCGATGCCTGCGCCCTTTTCGATCACCACTCGATGGCCATGAGAGACGAAGGCGGCCACGCCCGTAGGGGTCACGGCGACGCGGTTCTCTTCCGTCTTGATCTCCTTGGGCACGCCGATGATCATAGCGTGAAACTACTCGAAGGCCTGAAGAGAGTCAACGTCGCGATGGGCGGGAATTTTGAGGCGCTAAATCGCCTAGCTCCTGCGTGAAATTAACGCCGCACGGCCCAGGCAAGCAGGAGCCAGCCGATCAGGAAGGCGACGCCGCCGATGGGAGTGATTGCGCCCAGCCAGCGGAGGCCCGTGATGGTGAGGATGTAGAGGCTGCCGGAAAAGATCGCGATGCCGATGACCATCATCC
>JBFJTQ010000414.1:0-4033 GCA_041625275.1 Binatia bacterium
CCTTTTGGTGCCTGTTTATCGCCCGGACCCTCGCAAGTATGGGAAATCAGATCATCGTCACGCACCAGATTGCCCATGCAGTTGATGTCGGCTATGACAAAGTCTTTGCCGCTTCGATTTTCGGCATCATGGGCGTCGTCAGCATCTTCGGCCGTGTCTTGTTTGGCTATCTCTCTGACATTGTGCGGAGAGATGTCGTCTTTACCTGGGTCCAGATGGTGTCGTCGGTGGGCATCGTCGCCCTGCTCATCATGCGCGATAATTCAGCGCCGTGGCAGCTCTATACCTACGCGATTTTTTACGGCCTTGGCCAGGGCTCGAGAGCCTTGGTCTTGTCGGCCCTGTCCGCCGATGTCTTTCAGGGCAGGCATTTCGGCGCTATCTATGGCTATTTCACGCTGAGCATCGGCATCGGAGGGGCGGCAGGTGCGTGGGCCGGCGGTTATCTTTTCGATATCACGAGCAGCTATCTTGTGGCCTTCTTGGTCTCCCTCGCATGCCTGGCCGTCTCGGTGATCGTTGTCTGGATCAGCACTCGTTTGTTCAAGGCGGCGCAAAACGGCGAAAGGAGTGCGTAAATGATTCATTTCTACACGTGGGCGACGCCCAATGGCAGAAAGGTATCGATCATGTTGGAGGAAATCGGGCTTGCTTACGAAGTTCACCCTGTGGATCTCGAAAAGGGAGAGCAGTTCACGCCGGAATATCTCGCCATGAATCCCAATAATAAGATCCCCGCGATCATCGACAGCGAGGGAACCGACGGGCAGCCGCTGACGCTGTTCGAGTCGGGCGCGATCCTGATTTACCTGGCGGAGAAGACCCGTTCTTTGCTTCCGACGGAACCACGCTGGCGCTACGAAGTCATTCAGTGGCTCATGTTTCAGATGGGCGGCATCGGGCCGATGTTCGGCCAGGCAAATTACTTTTTCAGAATGGCCGACAAAGCGCCTTATGCCGTCGAGCGTTTTCACAAGGAAGCGCTGCGGCTCTATGGCGTTTTGAACCGACGCCTCGGGGAGCAGAGGTTTCTCGCGGGCGATTACTCCATTGCTGACATCGCAACATATCCTTGGGTGGGGCGCCACGAACGGCACCATGTCCGGCTGGAAGATTTTCCGAACGTAAAGCGCTGGTTCGATCAGATCTCTGCCCGTCCCGCGGTGCAGAGGGGAATGTTGGTTCCCAAACTCTAAAATCCGTCCGTGGCAGACTCTTGCACCGCAATGCGGTTATGGACTATGGTCGAAAGCCTGAAAACCGTCGCAAGACTAAGAAAGAAAGGAAGTTGTTCATGAGCAAAGCACAGAAAATCGGTGAAAAACCTCGGGCCGAATGGGGATCAGACGTGGTGGTCGATCTCTTAAAGGCTTTCGAGTTTGAATATGTCGCAATCAATCCCGGTGCAACTTTTCGCGGGCTGCACGATTCGCTGGTAAACTATGGCGGCAATTACGCCCCGGAAATCATACTGTGCACGCACGAGGAGATCGCAGTGGCCGTGGCTCACGGGTACGCGCGCGCCAAGGGCAAACCCATGGGAGCGGCCGTGCATAACGTTGTCGGGTTGCAACACGCCTCGATGGCGATTTACAACGCCTGGGCCGACCGCTTGCCCGTTATTGTCATGGGCGGTACGGGTCCGATGGATAGCGCGAACCGCCGTCCATGGATCGATTGGGTGCATACCGCGCTGGTGCAGGGAAATCTAGTTCGCGATTTCGTCAAGTGGGATGACCAGCCGGCCAGCGTCGAGGCAGTGCCGGATTCGTTTATACGCGCCTATCGCTTGGCCACGACCGATCCGATGGGCCCCGTTTACATTTGCTACGACGGCGACGTGCAGGAAAAACAACTTGACGGCGAGATCACATTTCCCTCCCTCGACCGTTATCCTGCGCCGCTGTCGGTGCAGGCCCCGGAAGAAGGGTTCGAAAAAACAATTGGCTGGCTTCTCGAAGCCAAAAAGCCCGTGATTCTGGCTGATTGGGTGGGCCGGCGGGAAGCAGGATTCAAGGCATTGGGCGAGTTGGCCGAGTTGCTGGCGGCGCCGGTGCTCGATCAGTTTGGCCGGTTTAACTTCCCGGTCCAAAATCCCCTGAACCTCACCGGGCAGCACGAAAAGGTGATTCCCCAGGCGGATTTGGTTTTGGCATTGGACGTGCCGGATCTCGAGGGAGCTTCGACCAAGAGAGCGCAGGAGCGCGGCAATCGCAGGCCGATTCCATTGCTTCCGGCGGGCGCCAAGATCATCAATGTGAGTTTGGATGATCTGATGGTGCGAGCCTGGGCCACTGACTTCAACAAGCTGCGTGAGGCCGATCTGATGATCATGGCGGATACGTCCGTGTTCTTGCCCGAACTGGTGCGCCGTCTCAAAGCGGAGAAAGGGCTTGGCAAACTCAGCGCCGATATCGAAAGCCGCCGCGCGGAGTGGGGCAAAATCTACGCGGCCAAACAAGAAGCCCTCGCGAAAGAGCAAAAGACCAAATGGGACGAAAAGCCGATCGCCATGACGCGCTTATACGGCGAATTGTTTGAGGCGCTCAAGGGCGAGGACTGGGTGCTGACCAACGGCAGCTCGCAAGGGAAAGAAAACCTCTACATGCCCGCCACGAAATTCAATCAGATCCTCGGCAAATACAAGGGCGGGGGCCTGGGGTACGGCCTGCCCGCGTCCTTGGGGGCCGCATTGGCGCACAAGGGCTCAGGGAAGTTCTGTGTCGACATCCAGCCAGACGGAGATCTCCTTTTCACCGTGAGCGCTCTGTGGACGGCGGTGCATCACAAGATACCGCTGCTGGTCATCGTCTGCAGCAACCGATCCTATTTCAATGACGAGGAACATCAGGAGCGGATGGCGCTTGTTCGCAACCGGCCGGTGGAGAACAAAACCATTGGCATCCGCATCGAAGACCCCGATGTCGATTTCGGCGCGATGGCGCGTACGTATGGGTGCTGGGGCGCGGGGCCAATCACCGACCCCAAGGATCTCATCAAGACGCTGCGCGAGGCGGTGAAGGTCGTGAAAGAAGGAAAGCCGGCGCTGGTGGACGTGGTCTGTCAGATGCGGTGACCTGACGCGCGGCCTACTACTCTATTGGAATGCCTCAGTCAGAAGGCTCTGACTGAGGCATTTTATTTTTGTGCGAAGAGGGAATTGAGGGCGATGGCTTGCTGAAATTTGCCTTGCACCCTTGCCGTTCTGAACTGCGAGCTTTTTTATCGACCGACTTCCACTAGTGTGCGCTGAGAGTAATTCGGTTCCGGCCATTTTGTTTACTACTGAACAGACAGCGGTCCGCTTCCGCCAGGAGCTGCCTTTTGTCGCTCGCGTCATGAGGGAACATGGCAAGGCCAAAAGAGGCCGTAATACGAACGTAAATGCCTTCTTCCTGAAGGAACGGCGTCGAGCTGATCTCCCGTTTGATCGCTTCGACCTTCCCCACTGCCTGATCTTTGCTCTGTTCGGGAAGAATCACAACGTATTCGTCCCCGCCGTAACGAACGATGCGGTCTTCGGCGTCGAGGTGCCGGTTTACAACGTGAGCCACTTCCCTCAAGACCTTGGCGCCGAGCAAATGACCATGGGTGTCGACCACGTTTTTGAAGCTGTCCAGGTCAAAAAAGACGAGGCACATTTGCTTGACCCGGCCATTTCCCTGGCTCAAACGGCTGTCCAGATACTGATGCAAGAACCGGGTGTTATGGAAACCCGAAACGTCATCCGTAACGCTCTGGGCGGCCAGTAGCGCATTCGCCTCCTCCAGCCTCTTTTGATACGCCTCGAGTACTTCACGATGCCGTTCCTGTTCCGCCACATGCCGTCTGAGTTCGAGCTGCGCCATGACTTGCCGGGATAAAGCCCTTAGAGACTGTATTTGCTCTGAGCTAAGCGTTTTCGGCACCTTGTCGATGACGCAAAGCGTTCCCAGGGCTTCCCCCTTGGGAGTGATAAGAGGCGCGCCCGCGTAAAAGCGTATCTGGGGTGTCCCGGTTACCAGAGGATTATCAGCAAAACGCTTATCCTCAC
>JBFJTQ010000415.1:0-4033 GCA_041625275.1 Binatia bacterium
AGTTCCAGGTAGAACTCCAACGGAATAGCGGGCTGCTCGTGCTGCGAGACCAGATTCGAGCCCGGCTCGCGACGCCACTGATTGAGACGCGGGAATACTCCGTGGCGCATCAAGAAATCAAACCCTTCGCTAGTGGATTTGACGGCCTCTTTGACGGTCTCAAAACCGTAAGGCCGCGCCATTTCAACGCCGCAAACAAAGTTGGGGCGAACGTTGGTTTCGCCGAAAATATCCACCGCATCGACCATGCTCCGCACCCAACCGTCCCAGCCTATGCGCCGGTTTTTCCCTGGATTAATCCATTCGAAAAGCTTCCGGTCCCACACCTCCATGTTGGCGTGGTGCCCATCGACCCCCGCCGCGCGATAGCCCTTGAGCGTCTCTTTGTCCTTGGCGTTGGTTTGCAGGTAAACATGACGGCGATGGCCGCCCCATTTTAGCGCGGAAGCGTAATCCAAATAAAAGCTGTCTTCATCTTTGCCGTGCAAAGTCTTTAGAATGGTTCCGCCGGTAATCAGATAGTCGATAAGCGGAGTGAAGCCTACCTCATCGGTCGCATCCTGCTCAATCGATCGGGCAACCTCGACCATGTGGGAAACCGGCTTGACCGGCGGGTTGAAGGTGAAGTCCTTGGATTCCTTCATTTGCCGCGCGTTGATATTGATATCGCAGAAGCGGCACTCTTCGTCCGGGCCCCAGTACTGGCAATTCCTGAAGACGGTGACAAAGTATCCGTAGGCGATGATTTCATGATAAGCCGTCCCGTCCTCGAATGTGCGCGCGTAGTATTGCAACGGCTTGGGAAAAGACACATCGCAGATTTCGTATCCGTCAAGGAGAAGCTTCGTCTTTCCCTCCACGACATCGATGACGTAAGGGGACTTTGAATCAAGCGTGGTCTGCACCGTTACCGGCCTGAGGCCATACGGGCCGCCGCGCACCACGAACCACTCGGGAATTTTGCGATGCTCCTTCCGCTGCATGTCTTTCATGGGCATGAGATCGTAGGAAAAGAGGCGATAGGACTTGACCAGAGAATCGGCCGCTGCTTTTAGGGCCGCGTCAGTGAACCAGTGGCCGCCGCCCAGAAGATCGTGCTTGAGGACGATTTCCCTTGGCAAATCACTGTAACTAGCAAAATAATCTTCTAAGCGGTCTACCTTCCGGCCCGATCGCTCATCAGGAATTGATTCCATTTTTGCGCTCTTTCTAAATGACTAGAGATTGATCTTGCTCAACGGCTAGCGACGGATGATATTCTTGTGGCAGCGCGACTGTCAAGAATAAAGATAAACCGCTGCCTGTACGGGTTTGGGCGATCAAGGAATTGTCAAAACTGCTCGAAGCGTTAAATTAGTTCAAACCGTTCAACCGCTTCGCTCAGTTCAAAGGTTCAACACATTCAGAAAAGTTTCGACGGAACCATGGACCCGGGACTCGGAACTGCGCAAGCACATCCGCTCCTAGATGTTCGTCCTCGCGGGGCTGGATGCTCCGGGGAACAGGCCGTGCTTCGCAAGAAATTCGATCATGAAGCGATCGAACAGCCACGGTTGCTCTATCTGGCAGGCGTGGCCGGCTCCTGGCAGCGTCCTCAACTCGCAATTCGGTATGCGCGCCTGAAGCTCGAACGCGCGTTGATGGCTGTTGTCCTCGCTGCCGGTCAGAATGATCGTCGGACAAGCAATGCGCTCATGATGACCTTCCGGATATGGCACCGCGAGTGCTTTGAACTGATGAATGATCGTCTGCACGTCGGCGTGTTGATTGCGTTCGACGAAGAGGTTCGCAAAGAAATGCGCGAGGGGAGTCGTGCGAAACGCCGGGCTGAGATCTTCGAACGTGTACGCCCAGCGATAATCGAGGCCGTTGGCCTCGTAGTTGGCAATCCTCCCCTTCGTGAATTCCTTGTTGGGGTTATATCCGGTGCCAGACAAAACGAGCGCCGCGGTTTTGTCGGGACGAAGATGGTACATGTGGGGGGCAAGCGACGAGCCGACCGAACAGCCTACCAGAATCGCTTTTTCGCCGGGCAGCGCGTCGTCCATCGCTTCCCAACAGGCCTGGGCCATGTCGGTCATCGTGAGGCCGGAGTCCGCCTTGGGAGAGCGGCCGTATCCCGGTATGTCGATGGCAATACAGCGGTACCACGTTGAGAAATGCGCCATCTGGAAAATCCAGCACGACTGGTCCATCGGGTTGGGATGGATAAAGGCAATCACCGGCCCCGTGCGCCCCATCCGTTCATAGTAAAGAGGTCCGTCAATGTGCTGTGCCATGTTTACTCCTCCAGTTTAGTTTGCGTCGTTCGAAGCTTTATCCCGATCGGACTGGCAGACAAAAGGGATCAAGTCCGCGTTTGTTTGTCAACATCATGGCGAACCGAAGAGGTCATCCGGCCCGTTCGCCGACTTTGGTTTCCTGATGCCCTCGCTGTGAATTTCCGATATCAGACGTCGCGCACTTGCGCAATTGCGCAACTATCGTTTAAGAGGCGAGGCCAAGTCGATGAGGCCGCCCAGACGCTTGGGAAGTTCAAACCGTTCAACCGCTCCGCTCTGTTCAAGACGTCCAAGAAATGTAAGCCGTTCCAAAGGCGAGGCTCTTCAACAAAAAAGCCCCCGGGACAATCTCGGCGCCCTTTTTAAGGGTGCGTCAGCGTATCGAATCTTTTTTAAATCGTCATTGAACCGGAGTCGGGATGGGCATGTTGTAGAGCTTGGCAACGTTTTCACGCAAGAGCTTGGCGCGCAAGTCGGGCGTGAGGTCGCCCAGGTCCCGCGAAATGACCTGGCGGGAGTTGGGCCAGGTGGAGTTGCCGTGGGGGAAATCGTTGGACCACATGCAGTTGTCGGCCCCCCACCACGATACGATATGACCGCCGACGGCGTCATTGAAGAAAGTGGTGTAGATCTGGTTGTGAAAATATTCGCTGGGGAGTTTTTTGATCTTCAAACCCTCGCGCTTGGTGCCGTGGCGTTTGAAATAGTAGTCCCACTGCTCCAGCACGAACGGAATCCAGCCAAGCTCGTTCTCGACCAGGACGACCTTGAGCGTGGGGAAACGCTCGAGGACACCGGAATAGATGAGGTCATAGAGGCCGTTGACCGCCTGGAATAGTTTCATGTTGACGCTGTTGGCCTCCGCCGTCATGCCGCTTGCGGTATCTCCGAGGCCGAAGGAACGGCTGCGGCTGTAGCCGTGCCCGCTCAAGATGTGCAAGTTGACCGGCATGTCGAGATCCTGAGAGGTTGCCCAGAATTTATCGTAATGCGATGCCGAAAACGGCAACTCCGCTGGCGGCACCTGCCAGATCACCGAGCCGCGCAATCCGGCCTCGCGGCAGCGCTCCAGCTCCCTCACGGCGCCGACGATGTCGTACATCGACAGCATGGCGATGCCGATGAGCCGGTCGGGCGCGGCGCTGCAATAGTCGATGAGCCAGTCGTTATAAACGCGGCAGCAGGCCGCCTCCAACTCGCGATCGTCGAGGCTCAAACACTTCAGCCCATGGGTCGGATAGAGCACTTCGCCGCTGACGCCATCGGCCGCCATCTCGCTCACCCGCTTGTTCTTATCCTGCGCGCCGCCGGGCGTGTCGTTGGGCCTTTGCCCGCCCCAGTCGGGGGCGCGATCCTGAAACTTCTTCGGCAGTTCTTGTTTCCATAGCCCCGCCGGCTCGATGACGTGGGAGTCGGCCGAGATGAGGACTTCGTCGATAACCGCGTTGCTCTGTTTTCCGTAGGTTCGTTCGATTATGCCCATGGTTTGGCTCCTTTAGTTCAAAACATTATGTAATGTTCCAATGCTTCCAGACGCTCAGTTAATCAGAAGCGTTCGAGCCGTTCAATCGCCGCGCTCCGTTCAAAACGTTCACAACGTTGAGAGTGTTCCAAACATTTCAGTCGTTCCACAGGTTCCAAGATCTCACCGGTTGAAAACGTTTGGGTCAGTTTCGAGTCTCGAGTTAACACGGAACCCGGAACAAGGATTTGCCGCTTGATCAAAAACTGCGGAGGGGTGCCCTCTTATG
>JBFJTQ010000416.1:0-4027 GCA_041625275.1 Binatia bacterium
GCGAGTGATATTCATATCGAGCCCTATGAAAAGATGTTCCGTGTCCGATTTCGTGTGGACGGCGTACTCCAAGAGATCATGAGTCCCCCTCTGCGACTCAAGAACCCCTTGGTATCTCGGCTTAAGGTTATGGCGGGTCTTGATATCGCGGAGCGCCGGCTGACGCAGGACGGTCGCATCAAACTGAAAATGGGGATGAGCGGCGAATTGGACATCCGTGTTTCGGTACTGCCCACCCTCTTTGGCGAAAAAGTCGTTATGCGGTTATTGGACAAATCAGCCCTGCAGCTAGACATGTCCAAGCTCGGCTTTGACCGCCAAACACTGGTCGATTTTCAGGAATCCATTCATAAACCCTATGGCATGATTCTCATCACCGGCCCCACCGGTAGTGGTAAGTCAACGACACTTTATTCAGCCCTCTCCGAACTCAACAAACCCGATGTGAACATCTCGACGGCGGAAGATCCCGTCGAATATAACCTGGTGGGGATTAATCAAGTACAGGTGCGCGAACCGATTGGGCTGACATTCGCCGCATGCCTACGCTCGTTTCTTCGCCAAGACCCAGACATTATCATGGTGGGAGAGATCCGCGATCTCGAAACCGCCCAAATCGCTGTCAAGGCGGCTTTGACTGGCCATTTGGTCCTGAGTACCCTCCATACTAACGATGCCCCCTCGACGGTTGACCGCATGATTAACATGGGTGTTGAACCCTTTTTATTAACATCTTCGATCAATCTCATCGCCGCGCAACGGTTGGTTCGCCGCATTTGTGAAAACTGCAAGGAGCCTGTAGAGGTGAATTCGGACGTGTTGGTCAATCTGGGTGTAGATGCGGCAGAGGTTGCCGGGGGCTTTTCTACATTCCGTGGCCGCGGTTGTGCCAATTGCAACGGCACGGGCTACCGCGGCCGTTTGGCGATTTACGAAGTCATGGTGATGCACGAAGGGCTTAAGGAGATGATCTTGAGAGACGCGTCTTCAATCGAGCTCAAACGGGAAGCCGTCAAGTTGGGTATGAGCACGCTACGCATGAGCGCTTTGCAAAAGGTGCGCGACGGGCTGACGACCATCGAGGAGACAATTCGTGTTACGGATAGCGATAAGG
This sequence comes from Binatia bacterium, assembly GCA_041625275.1. Taxonomy (GTDB): domain Bacteria; phylum Desulfobacterota; class Binatia; order UBA9968; family UBA9968; genus JBFJNS01. Next base: position 1,115 of record JBFJTQ010000416.1, read on the forward strand.
GTTTCGGCTCGGTGTTTTCTCTGGGATTCTGAAAGCCGCCTAACTCAAATGTAGAGATTCGATGTTAGCGAGCGATGACATGAGCCGAACCATGTCAGGTTGCACGCCTTAGTCCGTCGGGAGAGAGAAAGGACATGCCAACGTTTCATTGGGAAGGAAAAACCGCTCAGGGCAGGGTCCTCAAGGGAGAGCTTGAGGCCCCAACTCTCGATGCAGTATTCGCCGTGCTTCGCGATCGAAGGATCCGGCCGATACCGAACCGGGTGCGCGAGAAGGGTAAGGGACTCGAACGCGAAATTACAATCCCTGGTCTCGGCGAGAAGGTCAAGGCCAAGGATATATCTATTCTCACGCGCCAGTTCGCCACCATGATCGATGCGGGATTACCGATTGTACAGTGCTTAGACATCTTGAGTGAACAATCCGAGAGTAAGTTGCTCCGCAATACAGTTCGGACCATCCGGCAAGACGTTGAGGGGGGCTTGACGCTTGCAGATGCACTCAAGAAGCATCCGAAAGTATTCGATGACCTGTACGTCAACATGGTTGAAGCGGGAGAGGCCGGGGGCGTTCTAAATACCATTCTGAACCGCGTCGCGCTTTTCATTGAGAAGGCCAACAAGCTCAAGAAGAAAGTCAAAGGCGCGATGATCTATCCGTGCACCATCATCGCGGTGGCGGTTATCGTTGTCGCGATTCTGTTGATCTTCGTCATCCCAGTGTTCGCGGAGTTATACGGGAGCATGGGAAAGGCTCTTCCGGTGGCGACACAATTCACCATCGACTTGAGCAACTGGTTTGTAGCGAATTGGTATTACCTCTTGTTTGGATTTGCAGCGCTGGTGGTGGCGATCCGTCTCTACTATAAAACCGAGAGTGGACGCATGAATATTGACCGTGTGCTGCTTCGGCTCCCGGTAGTCGGGGATCTCTTGAGAAAGGTCGCGGTTGCGCGTTTTTCACAAAACATGGCAATTCTTCTCAGCTCGGGCGTGCCCATTTTAGACGGCTTGGCCATCACAGCGAAGACAGCGGGGAACAAAGTGGTCGAAAAAGCCATTATGGATAGCCGGGTGAGCATCAGTCAAGGAAAGACGGTTGCCGAACCGCTGCGCGAGAGCAAAATCTTCCCACCCATGGTTTGTCACATGGTCGCTGTGGGCGAAAGCACCGGCGGGCTGGACGCGATGCTAAGAAAAGTTGCCGAGTTGTACGAGGAAGAAGTGGACGATGCGGTGGCCAATTTGACCGCACTCATGGAGCCTATGATCATGGTCATTTTGGGCGTCATTCTCGGTGGGTTGGTTGTCTCTATGTATCTGCCGATATTCCAACTCGGCTCCCTGGTAGGGTAGGCTAAATTGAGGTCGGTGAAGGTCTGGCGCGATTATAAATTCTCAAACACCAAGCTTTGAGTGACGAACGCAAAGAGCTGATAAAGAAAATAAGATGGCTACTCTTGCTGCGAGTGGTCATCCTCTCTTTTTTCGTCGGCGCAACGGCACTTTTTCATTTCTTCCAAGTGGAGGGTGAGCCGCGCCTTTTTTATGGTCTTTTAATCCCATTGATCATTGCCTATGTCATTTCTATAGGATCATTCTTCGCTCTACCCCGAATTAGTGCTCTCTCTCTTTTTGCCTACTTGCAGTTGAACTTCGATGTGCTTTTGATCACGGGCATCATCTGGATAACAGGAGACTTGGCTAGCCCGTTTTCATTTCTTTACAATCTCGCAGTGATGAATGCCGCAGTATTGCTTTTCTACCGCGGCGCGTTTCTGACAGCAGGTTTTTCCAGTCTCTGCTACGCTGCCGTACTCCTTTGGGCCAGGTACCATTACCAAGATACGGGAGTTCCCGTCTCATGGTCATTGCTTATACCTGTCTTTCTTAATATAGGCAGTTTTTTCGTCATCGCCTCGCTGAGCGGGTTCCTTGCCAACAAGCTCAGTGAAACGGAAAAACTGCTTAAAGAAAAACAGATAGATTATCAAGAACTGGACTCGCTTAAGGAGGCCCTCTTGCAGGGGGTGGGTAGCGGAGTTGCCATAACCGATGGCCGGGGACGTATTAACTATTTTAACAGCCAGGCGCAGAATTTGACTTCCCTCGATCTAGAGACTGTGAGAGGCAAAGGCCTCGATCAAATATTTCCAGGACTAAGTTATGATTTCGGGCGACTGCAAAACGGCGCGAACGTCATCACTAATGAGATCATTTTCGCCACTCCCCGCGGGCGCCAGAAGCATCTTCGGCTCACTCTTGCGCCCTTGAGTAACGTTAAGGAACAGTTAATCGGTTATGTTTCTATTTTTGACGATATTACGAAGCAAAAAAAGTTTGAGGAGACAGTTCGATTAGAAGAAGAGCTACGGAGAGCCAGAGAAATTGATCTGCTCCAGAGTCCCGAAGGTCATGTAGATACAGAATTTCATTTCGAAGGAGTAGTTGGCAAAAGTGGCGGCATCGAAAAAATTTATCAGCTCGTCAAAAAGGTGGCCAACACCAGTACGAACGTTCTCATCACTGGTGATAGCGGGACGGGAAAAGAACTTGTAGCGCGGGCCATTCACATTAACGGACCGAGGAGAGACAAGCCATTTGTGGCTGTCAACTGTGGTGCGATCCCAGAAACGCTCATCGAAAGCGAGCTTTTCGGTCACGCGCGCGGCGCATTTACGGGTGCTGTCGCGGACCACGTGGGGCTTTTCAAGCAGGCGGATCAGGGGACCATTTTTTTGGATGAAGTGGGGGAGTTGCCTCTTCAACTCCAGGTCAAACTCTTGAGGGTTTTACAGGAGAAAGCATTTACGCCGGTCGGAGCAAGTAAACAACTGAAAGTGGATGTTCGAGTCATTTCCGCATCCAACCGGGACTTGCGTAACGAAATGGAAGAGGGCCGTTTTCGCGAGGA
>JBFJTQ010000417.1:0-4021 GCA_041625275.1 Binatia bacterium
CTCGCAAAAGGCGACAATCATCACATGTTTGGTGTTGTGGTCGAGGAAGCTTTAGGGATTCGGTTCAATAGCATTTTCGGTTACCGCGGCGGCGGAGAAGCGGATCTCGGTCTCGAGCGGGGAGAGCTGGACGGGCGAACCGTCAACCTCAACACCTATCTGATTCAACATCCGGATTGGATTCAGCGCGGCTTCGTCAAGATTCTCGTGCAAGGCGGTGTCCCGGATGAAAACGGGAAGACGATACGGGATCCAACAATTCCCAACATTCCACTGATTTTGGAGCTGTCCTCCTCGCCCAAAGTTAAGAAGTTACACGATTTCACAGCGCTCGGTACCACCATCGGCAGGCTCTACGTGGCGCCGCCCAAAACACCCGACGACAAAGTTGAAATCCTGCAGAAGGCGTTCCTGGCCACCCTCAAAGATCCCGAGCTCAAAGCCGAGGCAGAAAAGTTAAAAATTGATATAACCCCGATGGGAGCCAAGCAGGTCGAGGCTGTCTTGAAGGATGCCCTTGCAGCGGATCAGGAAACCGTGGAGTTCTTCAAGAAGATCAAGGAGTAAAAGATCTCCCCATGCTTGAGGCATTCTGGCTGGGTCTGACCAGCGTTCTGAGCTGGCCAGCCTTCGGCTTGCTTTTGCTCGGGACATTCATTGGCTTTTGGATCGGCCTCCTCCCAGGATTAGGTGGTCTGACAACACTCGCCATACTCCTTCCTTTCACCTTCGGCATGGCTCCGGTCAACGCCCTTGCCCTGCTCATTGCGGTCCATGCGGTCAATGGGACCACCGGTGACATCACCTCGATCTTATTCGGCGTCCCCGGCGAGGGGAGCGCAGCGGCCACGATTCTTGACGGCCACCCCATGGCCAAGAATGGAGAAGCGGGACGCGCCTTGGGGGCCGCGCTCATGAGTTCCATGTTTGGGGCAGTGGTCGGAGCCTCCGCCCTGGCCTTGTCCGTGCCGGTCGTGCGACCTTTGGTGCTTACGTTCACGGCTGCGGAGCTTTTCGCCCTGATATTACTCGGACTGACATTTATCGCTTCGCTCACCGGTACTTCTTGGACCAAGGGGCTTTTGATGGCCGGCTTGGGCTTGGCGTTCTCTATGGTGGGCATGGATCCGCACTCCAGCATTCCGCGTTATACGCTGGGTGAGCCCTATCTCTGGGAAGGGATCCCTCTGGCTCCTGTGGCTATCGGCCTGTTCGCAGTCCCTGAGATTATAGATCTGGCGGTGCGGGGGACGAGTATCGCAGCACCTGTGGCAAGAGTGTCGAAGGGTGTTATGGAGGGGATCAAAGATACGTTTCGCCACTGGGGCGTGACGCTGCGTTGCAGTCTGATTGGAACCTTCATCGGCATCATACCCGGCCTCGGGGGATCCGTTGCTCAGTGGGTAGCGTATGCGCATGCGGTGCAGAGCGCCAAGGACAAAAGCCGCTTTGGGACTGGAGACGTGCGCGGGGTTTTGGGCCCCGGGGCCGCAAACAACTCCAAGGACGGTGGAGACATCATACCCACAGTTGCCTTTGGTGTCCCCGGAAGCGCCAGTATGGCGATTCTGCTATCCGGTTTCCTGATTATAGGCCTCGTTCCAGGTTCCGCCATGCTGACCAAGCACCTTCATGTTACTTTCTCGATGGTATGGACATTGGTTATCGCCAATATGATTACGGTGGCTGCATGCTTCCTGTTCTTGGACAAACTAGCGGCTCTCACCAGAATCCGGGGCTCTGTCCTGATTCCTTTTATATTGTTCTTGGCTTTTATTGGCGCCTATACCGCGAACAACAACATGGCTGACTTGCTCGTGATGGCCATCTTCGGCCTGCTGGGATATGCCATGGTTTTTCTGGAGTGGCCGCGGCCTCCTTTAGTTCTCGGCCTCGTCCTCGGTCCGCTGGCAGAAAACTACCTCTATATCGCTGTGGGCGCCTTCGGCGCATCTTTCCTGCTTCGTCCGCTGGTCGTTGCGATCTTACTATTGGCGATCGGGTTGCTTTTTTACGCTGTCAGACAAAAGCAGAGAGGGAGTTTTGGAGAGGAAGAGTGAACCGTTTTGTGCACAGGCATCACTCGAATGCCGAAGCACGATTGAAGTGAAACATTGCGATGCAAAATTCAAAGGGGAGAGATGTGATTGTATCAGAGTCGGGGAGTGATGCGAGCGTTGGACTGGAGAGGCAGAAAGGAGATGCCTAAGTCTTTTGGGTTAAGGAACCAACGAATCGACTAGGCATTCAGCGAAGGTCATGAGATCTAAAGCGCAGATTGCTTTCAGCCTCTTGGTATTCCTCTTCTTTGTTTTGTTCCTGTGGATGGCCAGGGGGTGGCCCTTGCAAGCGCGCCTTTTTCCCTGGACCATAGGTTTTACGATGCTTTTCATCGCCGCGATTCGCTTGGGGCTCGATCTGCTCGGCACGAGCTCTAAGACTTCGCGGCCTGAGGCTCGTGTCGATTTCCAATTTACCGCGGGAATCGAAGTCGGGCTCGCTACACGCAGGACGGTCTCTATTCTCCTATGGATCTGGGGCGGCCTCCTGAGCGTTTGGCTCTTTGGTTTTGCCGTCACGATTCCATTGCTCGTGTTCCTGTACCTCAAAGTCCAGTCAGGAGAAAGTTGGCTTCTCTCTATGCTCCTTACAGCGGCCGCCTGGCTTATGTTATGGGGTCTTTTTGACAAGCTTTTGCATATCCCCTTTCATCGTGGAGTATTTTACGAATGGCTTGGACGGATCGTCTCCTGAAAATCCGCTCCGGGGCGACTCGGAAGCATTATTTGGCTTCGCAGTCGTGTGGTCCCATGCCCACAGCTTCCGCTGTAACGGACCTCGCTGAGCGCTTAGTGGTGTGAGTCATTGTCGGATTGAAGCGATACCTACCAACTCATGAAGGAGGTGCGATATGTTCGAAGATGATGTTCCTAAGCGAAGAGTTGGCTGTCTTTTTCCGCTGAAAGTGATCGATTACAACCCTTACGAATTTTACGAGATCGCTCCCAAAGGCATATTGTTGGTCCTAGTCCCGTTGGGTCTGGAGAAATTCACGCGCGAGGACGCCGAACGCGTATTTGCGCCCGTTGACGAGAAGCTTGAACTGTTGATGCAGCGCGGCATCGATATCGTTATACAGGCAGGGACACCGTTGGCGGTGCTCGTGGGGCCCGATTTTCTCGACAAGCTATTAGCCCATATTGAAAAGAAAACCGGCGTCCCAGCCATCTCGATGATGCTCAGCGTGGTAAACGCGACCAAGCATCTCGGTATCAAGAATATCGCCGTCGCGGACAAGTGGAATGAGCAGATGAACGCATCCTTGGCGGAATTCTTCGCTCGCCAAGGCATTTCTGTCGCCGGTGCCTTTTCGCGCTCGCTGGCTCCGAGTCAGTTTCTTAAAATGGGTGACCTAGAAAGCATGAATCTTGCGTATGAGCTCGGCAAGGGCGCGTTTGAGAAATATCCGGATGCGGATGGTCTTTATATCGGCGGGGCTGCTTGGTTGACCTTACCGATCGTGCAGCGCTTAGAGAAGGAATTCGAAAAACCAGTCATTACCAATCAAGTTGCAACAATGTGGCAACTGCTACATGTCTTGAATTGCTGGAAGCCAGTCCCAGAATTCGGGCGATTAATGGGAAGCAGTTAAAACAAATGACCGCGTCGGTTTACTAACAAAGCGTGTCGCATGCGCGGCATGAGCCCCAGGCGGCGACCAGAGCGAGGGCGCGCTCCTTTTTCGATTGCCCAGTTATAGGATCCTGCGACAAGCTGGCGCGATCAATGGATTGAATGGATTTAATGCGGCGGCTCGCGGCAGCGCAATCCTAGCAAACGATAAACGGCGCAGTGGCATTCATCGTAGAGCTTGTATTACAAAACATAAGGCGGGGAGGACATAAATGGAGACGGTGATATTGGAAAAGGTTGCTGAAACCGGCGTTGCCAAGATCATCTTAAATCGGCCAGAGAAGCGCAATGCCATGAACGCGCAATTGGTCAATGATGTCATGAGCGC
>JBFJTQ010000418.1:0-4014 GCA_041625275.1 Binatia bacterium
ACGAAAGACGAGCGGGTCACGGGAGGCACCGTCAATGGAACCGGCGGATTTGTCATGCGGGCGGAGCGGGTTGGTAGCGACACTCTTTTGGCGAATATCGTCAGAATGGTCAGCGAGGCGCAGCGCAGCCGCGCGCCGATTCAAAAGCTGGCCGACGTCGTTTCCTCCTATTTCGTGCCTGCCGTGGTTTTGGTCGCCATCTTAACGTTTGTTACTTGGGCGGTCATTGGACCCGATCCGCGCATGGCCTATGCCCTGGTCAATGCCGTGGCCGTATTGATCATCGCTTGCCCCTGCGCGCTGGGGCTGGCCACACCCATGTCGATCATGGTGGGCACGGGGCGCGGAGCCGGAGCCGGAGTCTTGATCAAGAACGCGGAAGCATTGGAGGTGCTGGAAAAAATCGACACTCTCGTGGTTGACAAGACCGGGACGCTCACGGAAGGCAAGCCAAGCCTTGTTTCGATAATACCATCAAAAGGCCACAACGAAGAGGAGGTTTTGCGCTTGGCGGCGGGCCTGGAAAGAGGCAGCGAGCATCCGCTGGCTGCAGCCATCGTCGCGGCGGCTCAAGTGCGCAACCTCAAATTATCCGAGGCCAAAGAATTCCGCTCTATTACTGGAAAAGGAGTGACGGGTGTTGTCGACGGCAAAAATGTGGCGCTGGGAAATGAAAAATTCATCGAGGAAATGGGCGTAAAATTGGCAGACCTGGCGCAGCCTGCCGAGGAGCGACGCAGGGAAGGACAGACGGTCATGTCCGTCATTGTCGACGGCGCAGTGGCCGGAATTCTCGGTGTTGCCGATCCGATCAAGAAATCAACCCCGGAAGCGATCCAACTACTGCACGAAGAAGGTGTAAACATCGTCATGCTCACGGGCGACAATCGCACCACTGCGCTAGCAGTGGCGAACAAACTGGGGATCGACGAGATTCAATCGGAAGTTTTGCCCGAACAAAAAAGCGAGATCGTTAAGCGGTTGCAGTCAGAAGGAAAGCTCGTTGCGATGGCCGGCGACGGAATCAATGACGCACCGGCTCTGGCGCAGGCCCAGGTCGGTATCGCCATGGGAACCGGCACCGACGTCGCGATGGAGAGCGCGAGTGTAACGTTGGTGAAAGGGGACTTGCGAGGCATTGCCAAGGCGCGTCGGCTTAGCCGGGGTACCATGCGCAACATCCGCCAGAATTTGTTCTTCGCTTTTATTTACAATGTTCTGGGAGTGCCCGTCGCCGCCGGGGTTTTGTACCCGTTTTTTGGGATCCTGCTCAGCCCGATCATAGCCAGCGCGGCGATGACTTTTAGCTCGGTTTCGGTGATTAGCAATGCCCTAAGACTCAATCGTTTGTCCCTTTAGGCAGCACGAAAAAGTCTACCAAGCGTTATGCATGATCGCGGTTACTCGGTCGAGGCATTGAGATGGATCGAGTCCTCTGAGCTGCAACTGGTCGCTGCAGACATAATTGGAAAACGCGATGGCCGCCTGGCAAACGATCATCGCTTTGCCGTTCATGATTCTGTGGCCCGTTTCTCGGCCATGGCGAAGAAAAACCGTTTCTTCCGGGTAATAAATCAGATCATAAAATCGAACCGATTCGGGAATTTGCGATGCCAGGGTCAAAGACGCTGCGTTGTTGTGCCTGATATCGGAGTCGTTGGCCTGTACGCCTGCACCGGTGCTTGGTTCCGGCTGCGTTGTGAGCGGAGGCGCGGTTTTTACCGGGGCAAGCGCGGAATATGGCTCCAATACCGACACGCCGCCCTGGCCTTTGGTGGTGCTATTGATGATCAACGCTACCTTCGGTGCCCAATCACCTAGCTCGCTCTCGCCTGTGGCTTGGACGTGGCCGCCGGTTTTGCCAATTTCGTCGGCGAGGGCGCGGGCGTTACCAAGCGTACGATTACAAATAATGAGCCTTCCGCCGTTTAACAACGGGACCAGGTGAAAAGCCACGGCTCGGGCCGATCCTCCGGCGCCTAATAAAAGGACATCCGCGCCGCTCAAAGAATCCACAAAGCTTTTGGCCTGTCCCGGCTGGGGCTTTAAAATACTGGCGACGAATCCTGCGCCGTCGGTGTTGCAGCCGATGAGCCGCCCGTCATGGCTGCGACACACGGTGTTCACAGATCCGATGCGTGCCGCCCCGGGATCGAGCTCGTCCAAAAAGTCAATTACAGCAAGCTTGTGCGGCACGGTGACATTGATACCCAGAAAGGACTCCGTCGCTCTCAGGATTTCGGTGAATCGTTTTAAGCTAGCCTTCTCGACGTCAAAGGGCAGATAGATCGCGTCGATCCCGTACTCGGCGAAGGCCGCGTTCCACATGGAGGGACTTTTCGAGTAGCGGGAGGGCGCTTCCCCGATGACCCCGGCTATATGTTTAGAGTCAGCGGGCTTGGGATCAAGTTGATTGGAGAGGCATTCTTGAATCGCCGCGATTTCCGAGCTGGTGGGCATGCACAACGAGAATTACACGCCTGCCTTGGGGAGGCAACTCACCTACGGCTCAAAGTTCAATGTTCAAAAATTCGGCATCGGAATTCGAGCCCAGCGCCCTCTGCCGCGTTCATGGCGAACGTTGATTTTTGAACGTGGAACCTTGAACCGCCCGCAGCGCGCGTCAGACCATTTTGATCGAAAGCTTATCGTCGGCGAATATGAGCTGTGTGGGCTTTTCGTTGACGACGGTTTCCAAGACCACGTCGTGCTCCCATAATTGGAACACATAGCGAAGGGTCCTTTCGGCGTATTCCAGTTGCAGATCGCGGCCGTCGTGCTCATGTTTGAGCAATAGCATGCGGCTCTTGCTGTAATCGGAATCGACGACTTTAATCACCGGGATGGTGCCGGTTCCGACGTTGCGAATCAGCGTTTCTTTGATTTCCTTCCAGTTGTCCTTGTCCGCCACCCGGCTGACGACCTGCTCGTCGCCCCGAGAGCGGTACTCGAAAAGGTTGAGCTCTCGAACCAATTCCTCGGTCAGGTAGCGGCGCAGAAATGATGAATCGCGCTCCACTTCCCTCACTTCGAAGAGTTTATCCTTGGCGGACTTTGTTTTCTTGCCGAATTCCCTTTCTTCCTCCGGATCCGGGTGCTCCCAGCGCCGCTCGATGTCCTCCCAGATCTTCATCCCCACGTGATAGGGATTCAATCCCCCTGGGTGCGGGCGCAGCACCTGGGTGTGGCGCACGATGAATTCGAGATGAAGGCTCTGGGGAAGGTCCAGCGCTTCGAGGATGCGCTTGTGCCAAAAACTGGCCCAGCCCTCGTTCATGATCTTGGTTTCCATCTGCGGAATGAAGTATTGAGTTTGATCGTGGACGACGGTGATCAGATCTTTTTCCCAATCGGCCAAATGCGGGTTGTGATCGCGAACAAAAAGTAAAATATCCTCGTCCGGGTAGAGCGGCACCTTGGTCAGATCCGGCGGAACGTACTCCTTCGGTCGATGAATGTAGCCGAATGGATCTTTCGCGGGCTCGGATTCTTGCAGTCGGGATTCGCGTTCTTCCGTCACGCTGCGTTTGCGGATAGTCAGGTTGCGGCGGCATTGTAATGCAAGTGCGTGGGCGGAGTCGAGAATGCGCTCGACTTTTTCCAGGCCGATGCTCGGGTCTTCGACATATTGTCGCACCCTGTCGGCGTGGGTCTTGAAGGCTTCGATGGTAAATTCGGCGCGGGTCGTCCGAAACGTGAAATTGTTCTTGAAAAAATCGTTATGACCGTAAACATGGGCGATGGTGAGAATTTGCAGCGCCAGCGAATTATCACGCATCAAGTACGCAATGGCCGGTTTGGAGTTAATCACCATTTCATACGGAAGACCGCTCACGCCATACTCGTATAAGGTCTTGAGCTTCTCGAAACTCTTGCCATAGGACCAGTGAGGATAGTGGGAGGGCATGCCTGAATAAACCATGTAGGAGAGCATGTCGTCCTGATCGCACACCTCGAATTCCTGTGGGTAGGTATCCAAGCCGAAACGCTCAACCAACGCGACGATGCGCTCGT
>JBFJTQ010000419.1:0-4009 GCA_041625275.1 Binatia bacterium
ATGGACGTAATCTCCGTGTTATCAAGTGTTCAGTCGCTGCAGGGTCGACTCTCAGGCGAAGTAGCCGTTCTTGAAAGCCCATAGCCAGAGATAAGCGATCTTTTCATTATAAAGCTCGGCGTAGCCGACATGACCGTAACGCGGGATCAGCACCACATGGGAACTCTTGACCCCCGCCTCGCGATACTTGCGGCACATGAAAGGCTCGCGCTTGTTCTCGATCGGATCTCCCTCTTTCCAATGCCCCTTGTCATTCTCGCCGACGACGAGCAGGACATGGATCTTCTTGAGCCAATCCGGGTTCGGTTCCTGCAAATGATCGAAATACTCTTCGCGAGGGAGACCGGTCCGCTTGGGGTACTCTTCAAGGATTTCCTTGTTCACCAGGTGCTGGTTGTCGCAGAGCGAGGTCTTCATCTGTGAACGCACCTTGCCCGCCCACCGGAGATATTCTTCCGCACCGCCCCAGGGGCAGAGGTCTTCGGGGTCTTCGTATCCTGCGGCCTTGAAAAAATTTGGATTCCGGCGCGCGATGTGATCGATATCGTAAACCTTCACTTTCTCAGCGCCCGTGGTTTGCCGCCATTCGTAACGCCAGCCATCCGGGCCGCCGGTACCGAAACCAAGAAGGCCAACGTATTCCGCGTTCTTAATGAACCGATGCATGTGCGCCTGCATCGATCCGGAGGTCGAGTGGCCCCATCCCAGGATCTTGTAACCTGCCAGATGCTGGTCGATCAGCGTGGCTAAGCCCTGGCAGATGACATTGAAGGTGCATTTGAGATTTCGGTCGAGGATTTCCTCGCGCGGAAGCTCTTTGTCCAGGAGATAGTGCGGCATGCGTTCTTCGACGGAAACGTTCCATGTGCCGCCAGGCGGATAATGGCCGGGATAAGTCATCGCCAGGACCCTAAACCCCTGGGCTGCGAGGCGGCGTGAAACCCCGGGCCGTCCGTCAGGCGTTTCGTCCATGATACGCTCGGAACCGGCCCCGCCATGCGCAACCGTTATGGCGATAGACGGATCGACCTCCTTCTCCGGAATGTAGAGGCGGCCGTGTATGTCCCAGTCATAACCATTGCGTGAAAAGCGAGTGGTTACTTCTTTGACCGAGAATCCGACCTCGGGATACGGCGGTCCGATTTCCAGCCATTGCTCCCAGTCGATCCGAACCAGGTAGTCTTTGCCTTTAAGGCTCTCAAGATAACGGCTAATGCCATCATTCACCGGCTTGAGTTCTGCTTTGCTCATCTTGGTTTTCCCTCCCGCTTTTGGTCGTTGGGTCTGTTCAGTGGAGCGTCGTACCCCCGGAAACGTCGATGCACGCCCCGGTTACATGTGAAGCGTCGTCCGAAAGAAGCCAGGCGACAGCCTTGCCGACATCCTTGGGGGATGTAAGGCGGCCGAGCGGCACCGATGCCGCTACTTCGCCTGGGGTTTTCCAGCGGGCCTCGGCATTGCCCGGTGCGATGGAATTGATGCGCACACCGTATTCTGCGCATTCCAGCACCATGGTCTGGGTGAACAGTATAATGCCGGCCTTCGCCGCGGAATAGTGCGCGGCATTGGCGCCGCCGCGGAGACCACGGTTCGCCGGAATCGAAACAATTGAGCCGTATCCCTGGGCTTTCATCGCCCCCAGCACCGCATGCACGCTGTTGAGAACACCTTTTAAATTCGCGTCGATAATTTGTCGCCACTCCTGGGACGGAATCTCTGCCAGGGGCTTTCGTTCAATGCCGAGACCGCGCAAGCCACCCGCACAGTTCACGAGTCCATGGATCGCGCCGAAACGGGCCGCGGTTTCCTTTACCACGGCGCAAACGCAAGCGTGATCCCTCACGTCCAAGTGCGCAATCTCTGCGCGGACGTTCTTTGCCACTTTATCCGCCACCTGCCGGGCACCCGTTTCATTAATGTCGGTGAGCATCAGATCCCAACCACGCTCGGCCAGGGCAAACGCGACCCCCTCAGCCATCAAACTCGCCGCGCCTGTTATCAATGCCGTCGCCATGATCGGTTTCGTTAATGCAGTCTGATGCCGCCCGTCACGTCAAGGCAGGCACCCGTAATATAGCCGGCACGCTCAGACATCAAAAATGCCACTGCTTCTCCCATGTCGGAGGCGCGTCCAAAGCGCCCCAGCGGCGAAGCTCGGCCACTGCCCGGATGACGGGTCTCTTCCTCTGCTTGCAGGCGCTCCATCTCTTCCCAGGATTTCGAACGGGACTCCGTGCGGCCCGGGGCAACGCAGTTCGCCCGCACACCCTTCGGCCCCGCCTCCTGCGCGATGGACTGGGTTAGCGCGATGACTCCAGCCTTGGCCGCGGAATAGATGGAGGCGTGATGCTGCCTGAGTTGCGGCGGCCCGCCGCGCAACCCTGCTCCTGAAGCGATGTTGACGATTGCTCCTCCGCCGCCCTCGTAGAAAACCGGAAGTATGGCGTGGCAGGTATAGTAGACCGCGTTCAGATGCACTTCAATGACTTCATCCCAGGACTCCGGTCCGGTCTCGATGAACGGTCTCTTGCTCCAACCGGCAACACTGCGTGCACCGCCAGCGGCGGTGACCAGCCCTTGCAAGCCTCCATTCCGTTTCGCTGCCGCCGCGACGGCGGAGTGGACAACGTCAAAATCCGTGACATCCAAAACATGGATGCCGGCAATCTCTTGCGCGTTAAAGCTTGCCGCGACGCGATGGACCTCGTCGCCATCGATGTCCGCGAGAACGACCTTCCAGCCGTCTCGAACCAACGCTTTAGCGCAGGCTCTGCCGATCGCTCCTGCCCCGCCGGTAATAAACGCTACGGCCATCAATTTCGCCCTCAATAAGAGTTCAAGTCGTTCAAAAGGTTCAAATCGTTCAAAACGTTTCGAACGACCTGCACTACGGTTATCTGCTCGAACCTCGAACTTTGCTCCGTCCTCGATCTCAATCCCTCAATAGTCGCCGAGGGGACGGTAAGCGGGCGGATTTTTGTTGTTCGCCAGACAGTATTCGGCGATATCGCGGCGATGGGTGAACCAGACCACCTCTTCAAACTGCTTGACGTAACGAATCATCTTTTCGAATGCATAAGCCATATAAGGGCGCCCGCCTAGCTCGGCATGAACCAGGGCATCGATCCGTCCGGGTCGGCCACGAAGAGCTTCTTCATAAACAAAGTCAAAAGCCGCTTTGAAGCCCTGGAAAGCGATCTCGCCATTTGATTGGCCTCCGCCCCAGGCCCGCCAATCATTGAAGTACCAATGTTTGGGAATGATCGTGATCGGCTTGCCGCCGGCCTTCACCACATAGGGAAGATCATCATCACATTGGTCCCCGCACCACAGGTAACCCTCTTCGGCAAGTATGCCCAAGGTCTCGGGTGTATGGTGGCCGCCGGGACCTACCCAGCCCACCGGCTGGCTCCCGATGACTTCCTCCACCAAACGATTGCACTCGCAGATCTCGTTGCGCTGTTGTTCCGGGGTTAGATCGGTCATGACGATGTCGTTTGTGGTGCCGTGGCCGGCGATTTCGTGGCCCGCCTGATGGAGCGCCTTGACGGCGTCTGGCCAGCGCTGGACCGCAAGCCCGTTGATGTCAATGGTCGCACGCACGCCCGTGCGCTCGCACACCTCCATGATTCGCCAGATGCCCACGTTGCCGCCGTAATTGGCGTGTGAGACCGAAGCGAGATTCACTTTGAGGTCCGATTTCTTCTTGAAGTGACCGCCTCGGGTGAATGCCTCGAAGGCAACCGTAAGCGTAGCGCAGATGAGTTTTCCGTCTGGCCAGGTGATTGTTCGTCTCATGTTGCCTCCTAGTCTTTGACTCCCGCGTGACCGCTTCTCGCCGGCGGATGCAGCGCGCATTGGCATGTGTCGGTCAGCAAAAACGATCAGGCTCGACCACAATAAAAAAGGAGCCTCCGCTCTCAGGCACGGAGGACGATGCGTTACGAAAAGTTGATTACATCCAAATCGACAACGCGTCAACCGGGGCCGATTTTGGCGCCCGGCTTTC
>JBFJTQ010000420.1:0-4008 GCA_041625275.1 Binatia bacterium
CCAGCTCGGCGGTGCGCCGGTGACGGAGCCAAGGAAGTGGTACGACGTGACAAGCTGCGGCTACGAGCCCCCCGACGATCCGTTTGTGGAGACGATACTGAGACAAAACATACAAGGGGAGCGCTGCGCTATCGATTTCTACAAGCGTCTGCTGGAATCCACACAGGGAAAGGACCCGGTTACGTACAACATCGTGCTACAAATCCTTCAAGATGAAGTTGAACACGAGGAAGATCTCCAATCCCTTCATGAAGATCTCGAATTGATGCTGAAGAGGTAGATCTTTGAGCCAACCGATCGAGGACAAAGAGGTTGACAAGCGGCCATGAGAGCTGACGGCGTTTTCGGCTGTGGACGAGCGACGTTATGCGGTTCCGACGTTTCGCCGCTCACGGTAACAAACGGCCGGTGGGTCGATGTGAGTCCCGAACTCGCCGTCCCGAATAGCGGTTCTTACCCCGCTCTTTTGAAGGAGTCATCCCGAAGGAGGTACTTATGAACGAAGTTACAACCCAAAAGCTAGTTTCAGATGTCAAAATATTGATCGAGGATGCGGAGGAGTTGCTGAGAGCGACAGCAAGCGAGACCGGTGAGCGTCTCACAGAGCTACGTCAAAGACTTCAGAAAAAGATCGACGAGGGAAAGAAGGCGTTGGCTGAGGAGGAGAGCGCATGGCGCCGAAGAGCCGAGGAGGCGAGAGCGTCAACCGAATCCTATCTACGCGAGAATGCGTGGAGCAGCGTAGCGATTGCCGCCGGCGTTGGTCTGGTTCTCGGTTTGCTCCTGCGCCGCGATTGAAGCGTTCCCATATGCCAACGTTTCTTGCTGCGACGTCAATATGATCGAACGGTCGGCTCAATTCAGAGCCGAAAGTTGTCGCCCGTGGGCATTACGCCGTCGCAGAATTCGTTCGTCGGTCAATGGCCTTCCTTCGTTGCGGTGCCATTTTTTGACCCGAAGCACCGCATGCCGGGCGGCGCAGGGGGCGACCTTGGTGGCAATCTCGATTTGCGCGCCCTGACAGGAACGGCCAGTGCATTGATGTATCAAGATTTGCGAGTCGGATAACAGGACCAGCGCACGGCGGGCGCTATTCTCTTGCCTCCTTCGAGCACCGGTAACGGATTCCGGTCATTAAGTTTGCCAGCGACAGTCCCGGGTGTTTGATTGATCCTACACCGTTCGTCGCCAAATTCTTCACAGCCATGCCGGGTGAGTCGCACGACATTGCTTGCCGACCCCCGATGAAGGTTGCCCATTCGTAAACGGGGTCAACCGGTCATGTCGGTCCATATCTCAATGCGAATCCTTACTTACGCTATGGATTTAGAATTTTCACGGGTGAAAAATAACACCGAGGGAATTTCTCAAAGCTGACATACAAAGGTGATTTCGACCTAGGGACGCCCCGTGTAGTCCCAGGCACAAGATTTGCTGCACTCTTACTAGGTTTCTCTTCACTCCGTCCATAAGCGACTCGTTTTTTTTCTGCAATTGGTAGGTAGGACTGTATCTATGCCGGGGAAGAAGTCCGTATACCATAATCAGTTTTGCTGGCCAAATTTCATAGGCGTCGTCGCAAGCAGAAAGATCCTTTTGCGAAATTTGATTGTAAGTTCGAGATGTTAACGAACAAGTGGCGAGAGCCGCGCGGCAATCGGAATCGTTGTCCGGCTTACGGACCGGGAGCGTCATATTTCGTGGCAGTAAGGCGATGACACTCTTGCCCGATACACTCTCATGAGTCGCCTTGAGGCAACGCCGGGGCCTTTGCCCTCAGGCTTTTGAGAGTAAGTGTTGCGGATTTGAATTCCATGCTTGTCGGCAAAACCTAGAAGGGAGGTAAAGGGGAAATGCAATCTATACGCGTGGCTCCTGAAAATACCCAATTTGTGATCCTTTCTTTTGAGGGCCCGGACGGCTACGCCATGGCAGGCGGCCTTGGGGTGAGAGTCGTCAATCTTGCCTTCACCCTCGCCGGCATGGGCTTCGTTACTCATTTGTTCTTTGTTGGCGACCCGAAATTGGCCGGTGAAGAGTCGTTGGTTGGCGGAAAGCTCATTCTTCATCGGTGGTGTCAATGGATCAGCGAATATTACCCGAGGGGCGTTTACGAGGGCGAAAATGAAAAGCTCTATGACTTCAATGAGTCCATTCCGGAATATGTGACGGAACGCATCATCCGCTCAAATTCTGACGCAGGAAAGGTTACCGTTATCCTCGGCGAAGAGTGGCACACTGCCGAAGTGATGTGTCGATTACATGATCTCTTACTATCACGTGGCGCACGCGATCGAAGCATCCTTTTCTGGAACGTTAACAACACTTTTTCGTTTCATCGCATTTCCTGGGAACGCTTGAAAGCAAGCGCGACGGTGTCGACGGTAAGTCGCTACATGAAACACACCCTGTGGACAATCGGGGTCAATCCCCTGGTGATCCCAAATGGGATTCCCAGCACCCTGCTGCGGGAAGTGAGCAAAGAGGTGGTCGAAAAATTGCGAAATACCCTGAATGCGGGACTGTTGTTGAGTAAGGTTGCCCGCTGGGATCCCGCAAAAGGATGGGACAGTGCCGTAGAAGCTGTGTCCAGACTCAAAGGGCGGGGGATAAAGACCACGCTCATTGCGCGCGGAGGCCTAGAGCCTCATGGAGAAGCAATCCGGTACAAGGCGTGGTCATTAGGGCTCAAAGTCATGTCGGCAACTCTCAACAATGGGAAAGCGAATTATTTGGGCGCTCTGCGGGCAGCCGCATCGGCTGATATCATCGACCTTCGGTTCCCGGTTCCCATCGAGTTTTTGCGCGTTGTTTACCGCGCATCGGATGCCGTGCTTGCCAACAGTGGGCATGAACCTTTCGGAATCGTCGGACTGGAGACCATGGCTGCGGGCGGTATCGCCTTGACCGGGTGTACCGGAGAAGACTATGCGATCCACAATATAAATGCGTTTGTCATGGATACCGATGATCCCCGGGAGATTGAAAGTTGCCTAACCCATCTAAGAGCGTCCCCGGAAGAAGCGTTACGGGTTCGCAGGGCGGCTAAAGCAACCGCCCGGAATTTTACGTGGGAGGTTTCCGCGAGAAACTTGCTAAGCAAGGTCGAACATCAAGCACGACTCCAAGGTTTCGTGATAAGAGAGGAATTAAACGGTGAGATTCTTGCTTCGAAAGCGGCGGCAGCATAAACGCGGCGGAACTGTTCGTTACTATTTACAGAGGAGAGAGCTGGTATGAAGCGGACTCAGGATCTAACAAGGCATAACATAACCCTGGGGGATTTGGTGGTGGCCGTCACGGATGCAGCAATCGAGGTGTCCAAAAACGAGCAAAAAGCCTATCGCATTGCCGATCTCGCGGTCAGGAACGTGCTGAAGTTGTCCCTTTCTGCGGCGTCTCGGGCTGACCGTCATTACAACGGAAGGCGACTGCACTAGCGAGGGCGGTTCCTCAGTGCCTTTTTACAGTCACGTGGTTTGGGGCTTCCTCTTTAAAGCAACGCGATTTTGTTCACGAGCCATGGCTAGAGCGATCGACCCATACATCATGGCAGCGATTGCGTGCAGTGGTGAGCGAGTAGCCCCAACGTTCTGATCGATTATTCTTCGACATCCTTCCGGCCGGGGCGCATACTTCAACCTTCGAGCTTGCCCTCAAACCGAAATCATTCGGACAGAGTCAGTGCGGATGATCTGTCCGTTGCGAGGTTACCTCTCGCTGCTGATGATGCCCATCGTGCCCGCTCAATAGTTGGTGCAGATTCTCAACGAAATGAATGAAGCTAACGTACGCCGCCACATACTCCCGTCCAGCGTCAATGTTTTTGTTCATGTCCTTTTTTTTTGCCATCAGTGCGTCGAATCTGACGCGGACACTTCGCCCGGCCTGCTCGGCAATGGCAGCAACGAGTTTGTCTGCGTTACCGCTCGCAACGGCCTTGTCTGCGGCCTTGATGCCGGGCTCCACTGCGGCACCGGCGGGTTTCAGACCGGTATAGGGCTCCCC
>JBFJTQ010000421.1:0-4008 GCA_041625275.1 Binatia bacterium
CCTCCTCGCTAAGCACTCCGTAAGCACAGCCGTACGTCTCTGTTCTTCCGCAAAATCCGATCAAGTTTACATTTCTCGCGTTTAGGCTTGCCTTGCTTCTGGCCAAGACCTTGATCAGCTGGCCGCAAAAGTAAAATGGGTTCCTTCTTGGATCGCCGCCGGAGCACAAGCCTTAAGAAACAAGAACGTCCGCGGTATTGAGGCACGCGCTCTGGCGCGCCGTTCAATGGTCGAAACGCCACTGGTGTCACGCTGACTTGACTTCGACAGAAGCCTCTCTTATGGTCGGTGCTGTCGAAGAGAAATTCCAATTAACAGGCGTCATCGACGACGCAACGATGTAAGGACAATAATGATGATGAACCGTTCGCGAATTCTATTTGCCATGATGCTCTGGATCGCCGCCGCCGGCTTAATGACGCATGCGTCAGGCCCCGTGGCTCAAGCCGCGGAGGCGGAAAAACTCAATGTTTGTTACTCATCCATTGCTGCGGCATCGATTTCGACCTGGGTGCCGAAGGAGGCGGGAATCTACAAAAAGTACGGTCTGGACGTCAATATCATCTACGTTGCGGGAGCGCAGGCGATCACGACGCTTATTTCCGGGGATGCGCACGTTGCCCAGGGATCAGGGGCAGCGGCAGTACTTGCGCGCCTCGGGGGCGCCGACGTCACTATGATCGGAACGACCATCAACGTGATTCCCATGAGCCTTGTCACTACGAACGAGATAACGGGGCCGCAGGATCTGAAGGGTAAAACTTTTGGTGTCACTCGTTTCGGATCCTTGACGGAATTGGGTCTGCGCAAGGCGATGAGTGAATTGGGCTTGGACCCGACGAAGGATGTGAAAATGATTCAAACGGGGGGTGTTCCGGAGAACCTTCTCTTCATGCAACAGGGTATCATCAAAGGGGCGTTGATTTCGTCCCCGACTTTGGAGAGGGCGAAAGAGCTTGGTTACAAGGAATTCCTCAACCTTGGCGAGATCAAGTACCGGTATCCCGGAACGGCATTAGTGACAACGGAATCCTTCATTCAAAGCCGGCCACAGACTCTTAACCGGTTCCTCAAGGCAACGCTCGAAGGGATCAAATATGCCAAAGCCAACCCGGACTTTACAACTCGCGTCTTGGGTAAGTACACCCGCAACTCGGACACCAAGCTGCTGGCGAGCGCGTTTAAAAGTTATGTGCTCGGATACATCCGAAATGTTCCAACGATCACGCCAGCCGAGATGGAATCCGTCCTGGAAGACGTAGCGACCCGCAATCCCAAGGCCAAAGGTGCGGACCCCAGACAATTTTATGATCCGACACCCCTTGACCAGCTGACAAAAGAAGGGTTCATCAAAGAACTCTACCCTCGTTAAGCTCCAATGGTTCGCGCGCGTCGCATCGGTGATCTTGCGTCATCGCCGTGCCCTGCTGATTGCCAGTCGCATGGTGCTGCGCCGTTAAAAAGGTCTTGTGCTAGTGTCCTGGAACCAAAGTACGCTGTATAAATTCGTCGTCATTTCGTCCGCAAATCTCCCCTTCCCCTCTTTGCCAAAGAGGGGCTAAGATGCCAGGGGGAAAAAGGGGGATTTGAATTCGATTCGAGTCGCGACCATCATTTGCAGTTTTTCAACGAACTTCAGGTACACTACACGAGCTAGGAGTCTTAAATTGGAGATCTCACGTCGAGCGCGCGCAGCCTGATGTCGTTTTTCACCGCGTAGAGACGGAACGCAAAGGCGGTCGCGGTTGTTGACGACCTCCTCGTCGTTATACTACTTTCCCGTAAACCCATGAGTGACCTGACGATTACCAACGCCGTTATCATTCCCATGACTGAACGGCGACAAACGCTCCGCGGCCACCTGCGCGTGAATGGGGGTACCATCAGCGCAGTTCATCAGGGTGCCCCCGTAGAGGTGAGAGCAGGGGAGCCTGTCATTGACGCAAATGGCGCGGTTCTGATGCCCGGTCTGGTCAATGCGCACACTCACCTCTATCAAGTACTGATGCGGGCCGTGTGGGAGGACCTCCCGCTGCTGCCATGGCTGAAACGTATTTACGGCGCGGCGCAGGTTTTACGGCCCGAGCATTTCTATGCCGGAACTATGTTGGGTTGTGTCGAAGCGATTCGCAGCGGGGTGACCACGGTATGCGAGCACAATTTTCTTAATCCCCACCCGGAGTGTGCGTTGGAAACGATTCGCGCCATCTTAAACTCGGGCCTCCGTGCGGTTTTTGCCCGGACGATCATGGATACGGGCGAGATCGTTCCCGAGTGCGTGAGGGAACGCTCGGACCAGGCATTCCGGCACATTGAAGAGATTATCGAAAGAAACAAAGCGAACGACCTTCTAACCTACATGACCGGACCCAACACCCCGCCGCTGAATACCACCCCGGCTTTGCTGCGAGAGATCCGCGACTTTGTCGACAAAAAATCGATCGGGATCAGCGCGCATGTGGCGGAGTCGAAATCGGTGGTCGAGTTCACGCGGGAAAAACACGGGAAGTCCGGTGTCGTGGCGTTCCTGAACGATTTTGGAATTCCCGGGCAGAGGTCGATTTTCGCGCACTGCGTTCATTTGAGCGAAGAGGAGATTGCGCTCCTGGAACGGACTCGAACTTCGGTTTCCCACAATCCAATAAGCAATATGATGCTCGGGGACGGCGTTGCGCCGGTGGTGGAAATGCTAAGGCGGGGAGTCAATGTCGCGCTTGGCACAGACGGCGCAGCGAGCAATCATTCCCAAGATCTTTTTGAAACCATGAAGGCGGCCTCGTTACTGCAAAAAGTTCACCACATGGATGCGGGCGTCATCGATCCTTATTCCGTGCTGCGGATGGCAACGATTGGCGGTGCCCGGGCGCTTGGCCTCGAGTCCGTGTGCGGAACCATCGAGGCGGGGAAGAAGGCCGACCTGATGCTCCTTCGGATGGACACGGTCCACAACCAGCCGATCAACGATCTCTTCAGTCAAATTGTGCACTGCGCCAAGGCGAGCGACGTGCAGACCGTGATCGTGAACGGCCGGGTCATCATGAAGGATCGCGAGCTTCAGTTGACGGACGAGAGGGAAGTCTTAAAGGAGGCGAAATCTGCGAACACCGATCTCATGAACCGTCTTTACCTGCTTTCGCTCTAGTACCGCCTGTTCAATGATCATTCTCGCGCTTGCGATCCTGTGTTCGTCGGCCCTCCCGCTGCTTTTTCGGGCATTCCACGATTGGCGGGTTAATGTCTTCTGGGCTATCCCGGCAAATTATTTTACCTGTGTGGCCGTGGGACTCGTAGTAACGGAGGCCACTTTCAGTATCGTCGATGTCGCGTCTTATCGCTGGTTTCAATTCGCCATCCTTCAGGGGGCCATTCTAGCGGCGAATTTTTTCCTGTTGGCATACACCGCGCAGCGCGCCGGCGTCGCCGTCGCGTCTCTAGCGAGCCGCCTCTCGGTGGCCATTCCCGCCATTCTCGCATTTCCACTCTATGGCGACTCGCTGAGTTCCCTGAAACTCGCTGGCTTGGCCGGGTCGCTCTTGTCACTTTATCTTTGCACCTCTTACTTTGACGGCATAAAAACCAAGACCTCATGGCAAACGTTTTTACCGATACTTGTTTTCATCACCTTTGGCTGTTACTTCACCCTGTTGAAATTTGTCCAGACTCACTATCTCGAGGATGCCTCCTACCATCTATATGTCATGTCGTCTTTCTTTTTTGCGTTTACAGTCAGTTTCCTTGCCATAGTTGGCAAAATGGTGCGTGTGCCGGTGAAATTCCGTGCTTTCGACATCGCTGGTGGAGTGGCGTTAGGTCTGTTCAATTACGGCGCTGTCTATTTCTTGATCAAAGCATTGGGCATGAAGGAGTGGGAGAGTTCCCAATTGTTTCCTATCTACAGCGTTGGCGTGGTGGCGATCAGCTCCTTACTTGCCGTGGGGTTGTTTGAAGAACGACTTTCACGCCTTAAAACAATCGGACTGGTCGTGGGATTGGCGGCTGTAGTTGTTC
>JBFJTQ010000422.1:0-4008 GCA_041625275.1 Binatia bacterium
CACAAACGATTAATAACTAGTTAAAATTCAAGGATCGCTAACATGCATCTTTCAAAGTCACGGATGCTGGTCCTGGGAACGTCGGTTATCGGACTGGGGATAATTTGCGGGACGTTCCTGTGGTTGAAACTGGCGCCCAAATCAGTGCACCGAAGCTCCGAAGTCCAGCCGCTCGAAGGGCTTGGCCGATACGGGGCGGTGCCGGAATTTTCCCTCGTGGAGCGCGGCGGCAAGAACGTCACGCGGGCGGACATGCGCGGCAAGGTGTGGATTGCCGATTTCATCTACACGAATTGCGAGGACACCTGTCCGATCCAGAGCGCAGCCATGGCCAAACTCCAGGCGAGATTCGGGAACCATCACGAACTTCGGTTGGTTTCTTTTTCCGTAGATCCGGAACGTGATACGCCACTGGCGCTGGCACGCTATGCCGAGCGTTTCAAGGCAGATGCCGCGGGTTGGCTGTTTCTGACCGGCGATAAGGAGGAGATCGCGCGGCTGGTCCAATTAGGGTTTCGACTGAGCGCCGCCGCGCTGACCGACGGCGACAGCAAGGAAACCGTAATTATCCATAGCCCCAGATTCGTGCTCGTCGATAAGAATAGTGAAATTCGAGGTTACTACGACAGCCGCGACGGCACGGCGCTGGAGCGCCTCTCTAAAGATGTCACGACGTTAATCAATAATAAAAGGAGCGGTTGACATGGCGAAAGCGGCCAAAGAAAAGAAAAGCAAAGCAAAAATTGCCGAGCAAACAACGGCGCAGGACGGCCCGAACTGGCCGATACTCGCCCTGGCTATCATGGGCCTGATCGTGAGCGGTTATTTGACTTACTCCGCGTGGACGCTGCAACAGCTGGCCCTCTGTACGGAGGGAAGCGCATGCGACGTCGTGCTGAGCAGTAAATGGTCAAAGCTATTCGGTATGCCGACTTCATTCTGGGGTTTTTTAACCTACGCATTGCTTGCCGCCATTGCCTGGAACAAGCGCACGGCGGCGCAGTGGAAAGCGGCCTTTCTACTTTCGATCTTTGGAGTGCTCTATAGCGCGTATTTGACCGCGATCTCACTGTTCGTCCTCGAAGCCGCCTGCCCCTACTGTTTGATTTCATTGGGACTGATGACGGCGACTTTCGCCGTCGTCCTTTTTCAAAAACCCGCGCAAATGACTGGATTTTCGTGGGGACCGTGGCTGGCTAAGAGCGCGGCTCCGGCTTTGATCGTCGTCGTTGCGCTGCACCTGCATTACGCGGGTTATTGGGGCACCACCGCCCGCCCGGAGGATCCATGGATTCGCGCTCTGACAAGCCATCTGACACAGATCGACGCCAAATTCTACGGCGCCTTTTGGTGTCCGGCGTGCACACAGCAAAAGGAAATGTTCGGCAGCTCGGTTGACCGGGTTCCCTATATCGAATGCA
Organism: Binatia bacterium; assembly: GCA_041625275.1. GTDB lineage: Bacteria > Desulfobacterota > Binatia > UBA9968 > UBA9968 > JBFJNS01. Next base: position 1,422 of record JBFJTQ010000422.1, read on the forward strand.
GTCCGGGAGGGCAGCGGGCTCCGGTAGCGCAAGCATGCCGAGATGCACGCATCGATAGTTACCCCACCTGGTTAATCAACGGGCAGCGTTATTCGGGGGTCCAACCCCTCGAAAGCCTCGCCCAGTTCAGCAACTTCAAGCATGACGGAGGAACGCGATGACGCTGTTGGGAACATTGGGTAAAGCAACAATGGCGGTAGCCTTCGCGGTTTTCGCGTTCACGGCGTCGTCCACGCAAGCGGATCCGTCGAGATATCCGCAGTTTGTGCAGCAAACGCTGCCCAAAGAGGTCAAGCCCGAATTCATCTCCGTTGACGAACTCGCCCAGGAGATCAAAAACGGCGTGAAACCCATGATCATCGACGTGCGCACGGCGGAAGAATTTCGTGAAGCGCATATTCTTGGCGCCGTGTCCGCGCCGCTGGCGCAATTTCGAAATTACATCAAGAGTGTTCCACGGGACCGGCTTGCGGTCCTGTATTGAGCCTGCCCGCATCACCTGGCCAGTTTGGCCTATGGCATGCTTCACGAACAAGGTTACCGCAACATGAAAATACTCGACGAAGGAATCGTTGGCTGGCACCAAAAGCGGTACCCCTTGTCGGGCACAAACGTTCCCAAGAGTTGAAGATGGCTGGCCAGCGAGCGGTGGTGCTTCTAAGCGGCGGGCTCGATTCCGCCACCGCGGCAGCCATGGCGCGCCAAAAGGGCTTCGAGCTTCATGCCCTCACCTTTCGCTACGGCCAGAGACATGAACTGGAAATCAAAGCCGCCGCAAAAATCGCCGCGGCCCTCGGGGTCGCCTCCCATCGCGTTCTCGAGTTCGATTTGCGCGTCATCGGGGGCTCGGCGCTCACCGATCAAATAGCGGTCCCCAAAGGCCGCGGCATGGACACAATAGGTCGAGGCATTCCCGTAACCTACGTGCCGGCGCGGAACACCATTTTTCTTTCTTTTGGTCTTGCCCTGGCGGAGCGTTTAGAGGCCGAGGAGATTTTTTTTGGCGCCAATCAGTTGGACTACAGCGGCTATCCGGACTGCCGGGAGGAATATCTTCAAGCCTACGAACGAATGGCCAATCTCGCCACCAAGGCCGGTGTCGAGGGCCGCAGCCGAATAAAAATTAACGTCCCGCTCATTCACATGACCAAAGCCGAAATCGTCAAACAAGGGGTAGAACTGGGCCTCGATTACCGGCTCACCTGGAGCTGTTACGACCCGGCGCCGGATGACCTGGCCTGCGGGCGCTGTGACAGTTGCCAGCTGAGACTCAAGGGCTTCGCGGACGCCGGTATTGCCGATCCCATTTCCTACGCTGTCTGAGTTTTATAGAAATAGACCATGCTTCCCGAACCCTTCACGCCCCAGTTTTTGGGTCAACTGGAGGCCCTGCGGCTACGCACACGCAAGGAATTCCTCGGCAGCCATTCCGGCAGCTATGCATCGCCGCGGCGGGGCACGAGTCTGGAATTTGCCGACTATCGGCGTTACGCGCCCGGCGATGACCTGCGCTACCTGGACTGGGGGATCTATGCCCGCAGCGACCGGCTTTACGTCAAATTGTTTCGCGAAGAAGTCGACCTCTTCGCCTATGTTTTCATCGACGCCAGCGCGTCGATGGGATTTCCCTCGGTGAGGGAAAAATTTTTACCCGCGGGTCACATCGCCGCCGCGCTTTCCTACGTTGTGTTGGCCAACCATGATCACGTGAAGTTCCATCTTTTGAGCGAGCCATCGGCCAGCATTTCCTCGCCGTTCTATCGCGGCCGCCGCAGGATGGTGGACTGCGTGGAATTCATCGCTGCGGCGAGGCCGGGCGGCGCGATGGACATGGCGGCTTCGCTGGCGCATCATTTGCAAAAACTTCGACGACCCGGAAAAGCTATTGTCATTTCCGATTTCTTGATGCCCGCCGGATCCTATCAAAGGGGTTTGAATTTACTGCGCGGCTTCAATCTCGACATCGCCGTCATTCAGGTGCTCACGCGCCAGGAGGTCGAACCACCCTTTGCCATGGGTGGCGTCAATCTCGTCGACAGCGAATCCAATTCCGAGCTCAAACTCCAATGGGACAACCGAGCTCGGCAAATTTATCAGGCGAAGCTGGCCCAGCACAACTCGGAAATTCGCAGCTTCTGCCACCAGAGCGGCATTCACTACTCGCTGTACGTCACCGACCGCGAGTTCAGCAATTTTATTGTCGCCACGCTGCCAGCCATCGGCCTCGTTAAGTAGCCTATGGAATTTCTCAATCCCACCGCCCTTTACGGATTTTTCGCCCTGCCGCTCTTGTTAATCCCGTATCTCGTGCGGCGAAAACCGCGGCGTTATGTCTTTTCCAGCCTGTTTATCTTCACCGCCATGGGCGCCGATCCCCGGGTTCGGCCTCCGGGACGGCTGCGTCTACCGTTGATATTTTTACTTCAGCTTTTGCTCCTGGCCTTGATGATTTTCGCCCTTGGCGAGCCGGTGCTCACCGCGCGTCCGAGTAGAGTGGCCATCGTTCTGGACAATTCCGCTAGCATGCAGGCGCTGGAATCCGGCAAGTCCCGTTTTGAATTGGCGCGGGAACGGGCCATGGAGACCC
>JBFJTQ010000423.1:0-4007 GCA_041625275.1 Binatia bacterium
GATCCCTTTCTCACGCGTCTCTATCCGGAGTCCATCGGCGCGAATGTGCAAGTGCAGCTTCGAAACGGAGACGTTTTGAAAGCAGAGGTTCCCTATCCACCCGGCCACAGACAGAATCCGGCGGGCGATGAGAGCCTGGTGAAAAAATTTCTCGTTCTTGCGGAAGATGTTCTTGGTAGAGAACGCGGGCAGCGGGCGGCCGAGATTATTCTATCCGTAGAAGCCCTTTCCGATCTCGATAAACTTCTAGAGGCGCTCTCCCCGCCTTAGGCGGGTCAAGGAGAGGGAAGAGGCGAATCTTTGAAAGAGTTGCGAGGAGTTTAGCGGTTCGCTCCTCGATTGTGTCGCCGCAGCAACCAATGGACTCGTGAGTCGAAAGGAATAAGCAGATGAGAATCATGGTGGTCATGGGAGAATACCCCCCCGAGGAAGCCGAACGGCGTCGCCAGGCCGTACTCAAGTGCGCATCGCAAGGAACAGAGATCGGGTTCCGCGTGGTGCAGGCGACTTTTTTTCGCCGCTCCAACTCAGAGGCCAACGCATTAACTACAGGTCCTCTGGTGGCCCAGGTGGCCCAAGAAGCGGAGGCCAGTGGCTACGATGCGGTGGTTCCCTTCGGCACCCTCGATGTGGGTGTCGAGCTTTCCAGAAATCTCGTGCGCATACCCGTTGTCGGCGCCGGTCAATCGGTTCTCCACTTGGGTGCGCAGCTAAGCGAGCGACTCGGGGTAATTTCTTACGAGGAAAAAAGCATTCCCTATATGCGCAAGCACATGCGCCTCTGGAGGGTGCATGACTCTGTGGTTGGGATCCGGGCCATAAACGTGCCCCTGGCGGAAAGCACCAAACAGCGGGAGGCTATCCGTGAGCGCTTCATCGCCGTTGGCCGCGAGCTCGTTGATCAGGCCGGCGCCGAAATCATCGTGGCCATGGGTGTGACGATGGTGCCGGTGCACTATTCGGCCGCTGAAATGGCGGCGGAAATTGGCGTGCCCGTGCTCGACGCCTTGGCCGCGAGCATCCAAACCGCGGAGATGATGGTCCGCATGGGCGTCACGCACAGCACCAAGACTTATCCTCTCATCGGGAGTTAGAAGAAGGCGCACAGGTGGACAACCAGAGGACGGAAAACGTTTATCGCAACGTCGAACCGCTTCTGCGGCCCCGCTCCATCACTATCGTCGGCGCCTCCGAGCGGAGCGGCTCATGGTCCGAGCGCATCTACCACAACCTTCGAAGCTACGGCTATCCGGGTGAAATCCATTTGGTCAACCCGCGTCACCGGGAGCTTTACGGAGCGCCGTGCTTCCCCTCGGTATCCCAGGTTGCGGGTGAAGTGGATCAGACGGTCGTCATCGTCCCCGCGCGCCATGTTCCCGCGGCCATCGAAGAAGGGGGAGCCCGAGGCTGCCGTTCTGCCGTGGTCTTCAGCGGCGGCTTCTCGGAGACCGGAAGTCCGGACGGGGTGGATGCGGAGAGCGCGATGGTAGCTGCGGCTGAGCGCAACAATACTCTGATCTGCGGCCCCAACTGCCTGGGTAATATTTCCACTCGCGAGCGACTCATAACCCTCGCGGAGTTTGGAGTCGAATTATTTAAAGAGGGAGGACTTGCGCTCGTTTCCCAAAGCAGCGGCCTCATGGGAGGCATTGCCCGCTATGCCCACTCGCGCGGTATCGGCCTGAGTTATGCCATTGCCTCGGGCAGCGAATCCAATGTGGACGCGGCCGATTATCTGAATTTCCTTGTAGGCGACGAATCAACCCGGGTGGTGGGTTTGGTTCTGGAAGCGATCCGGCGCCCGGCTGCTTTCGCTTCCGCCTGTGAGCGGGCTCGGGCGGCGCGAAAACCGCTATTGGTGCTCAAAATCGGACGCTCCAAAGGCGGGCAAGGGGCTGCCCTTTCGCATACAGGCGCGCTGGCCGGCGCTTACGAAGCTTTCAAGGCCTTCTGCCGCCGCTACGGTCTCATAGAAGTGAGGGGCTTCGATGAGCTGGTAGACGCCGCTGAGGTTCTCCTTAGAAGCCCACTTCCCACGGCGCCTGGAGTTGCCGCGTTGGCGCTTTCGGGAGGGGGCCGAGGCTACATTCATGATCTCGGAGAAGATTTGGGTATCACCTTTCCGGCTCCGAGTCCCAAGGTGCAGGCTGTGTTGGAGAAGCTTATTGGCGTGGGCGCCGGTGTCGGGAATCCCCTTGACCTTGGCGCAGCCGGCGCCTCGGATCCGGCGATGCAGCTCAACTGTTTTGAACTGATGGCCGGGGAGCCTGAAGTCGGTCTTATCGCGCTTCAAGGGGATCTGCCTCGGAGCCCGGAGTCCGCCGGTCGAGCCGAGGGGCTAAAGAAAATCGTCGAACGCGCGCGAGAGATCGGCAAGCCAGTGGTCTTTTTCTCCCGCGCCTCGCAGCCGGTCTCGGAGTATGCAGCCGGCTTTCGGGATTCCTGTGAAGCGCCTTTCTTGCAGGAGATCGGTAGGTCCTTCCAAGCGATAGCCCATGTGATGGCTTATCGAAACGCTTTGCTGAGGGATAAACAAATAGAACCGTCTCAGCCCACTGTTTTTTCGGCGGGAGAGTCGAGTGCCAGCCTGTGCCTGCCGGACCGCGATGCCTTTGCGATGCTGGCGCGGGAGGGTTTGACGGTGGCCCGATACGAAATCTGCGCCAGCCTAAAAGTGGCGGAACGGGCCGGTGAGGCGATCGGCTATCCCCTTGCCCTCAAGGCAACGGCTCCCGGGTTGACTCACAAGAGCGAACTGGGAGGCGTAATCCTCGGGGTCAGTTCGCCGGCGGAACTGGCGCGCGACTTTCGCTTGCTCCAAGAGCGGAGCGCGCGCTCGGGGATCAACGAGCCGTCGATTCTACTTCAGGAGATGGTCGACAGCGTCCTGGAGCTCTTTGTCGCGGGGCGAACCGATCCGGAGTTCGGCCCGCTGGTTCTGTTTGGGTTCGGCGGCATTTTTGTCGAGGCGCTGGGGCGCCATGCGGCTCGGCTGGCACCGGTCGATCCGTCGGACGCCCGCGAGATGCTTGCGGAGAGCGGGGTAGATAAGGCTCTGCGCCGGTTGGGAATGGCCGAGGCTTCCATGCGCGAGCCGATACTGGATGCGATCGTTCGCATGTCGCGACTGATCGCCGGGCGCGAAGAAATCGATACCATCGAGGTCAACCCTTTGCTTTTTCGCCCAGGGGGGAAACCATGCGTTGCCGTCGATGTGGTGGCGGTAAAACGAAAATAAAGGGCTCGAAGATTTTATTCAGCTTCGGCGTCCCGGTCATCGACACGAAGGCGGTGGGGATCAAGTTTGCGGAGCTGATGGTGAGCCGACAAATGCTTCACAGTCAGAAATCGTATCCTTGGTCGTCAGGATGGAGCCCGGAAAATGTTTCGCGCCGATCCAGTTAGAAAAGACAATGGAGGTGGTTGCCGGTCATAACAAAAACGTTCGCTGCCCAAGGAGGAGCATATGAAAAGTAGAATAATTGCTTTTGCTTTTATGATACATGCCATTTGCTGGTACGCGCTCGTTCTTTCACCCGCCGCAGCTTGGGGACAAGATCTCGTGGAGAACGCGAAGAAAGAAGGGGAGGTTGTCTTCTATTCCTCCATGGAGATCCAGGCCTCGCAACAGCTGGGCACACTATTCGAGAAAAAGTATCCCGGCATTAAGGCCACGGTCTTACGGATCGGTTCGGAAAAAATGGCGACTCGCCTCACTGCTGAGGCGCAATCTAAACAGGTTAGGGCGGACGTTGTTCACCAGTCTGGCTTCGATTTCTACGGGGTGCTGCAAAAGGGGGTCTTTGAAAGTTACAACTCGCCTGAGCGCACGGCGTTCCCGCCCGAGTTTAAAGACGATAAGGGATACTGGGTCATAAACTCCGCGACGCTCAACGTCTTCGGTTACAATACGCGGCTCGTTAATCCTAAAGATCTGCCGAAGAATTTTTTCGAACTCACTGATCCCAAGTGGAAGAATCGTCTGCTCATGGACGATAACGAGAGCA
>JBFJTQ010000424.1:0-4005 GCA_041625275.1 Binatia bacterium
ATTCCGCCCTGAGCCTGAGCTTTCTGCCGCAACTTTTCGCGCGCGATGCCGGAATATTCCAGAAACACGGCTTGACGGTGGAGCTGATTCAGATGGCGGGACCCATTCAGGTGGCGGCTCTGTCCGCCGGCGAAATCGACTTTGGGGCGGCCGTGAGCCCCGCGCTTTTTGCTGCCGTGAGAGGTCTGCCCTTGCGCGGTGTGATGATAACCGTCAAGACTCCGCTCTTCTACATCGTGTCCGAGCCGGGGCTCAAACGGATTGAGGACCTTGCGCACAAAAAAGTCGCGGTGGACACCATCGGGGCTCTGCAATACATCGCCGCCAAGGCGATGCTCAAGAAGAAGGGGGTGAATCCAGAGCAGATTTCGTATATCCAGACAGGCTCCGTATCCAACAGTGTGGCCGCCCTTAACTCGGGAGCGGTCAACGGCGCGCTGCTCTCCATTCCGAACAACGTCATCATGACACAAAAGGGATACAATCAGCTGACGTCCACCGTCGACGCGGGAGTCAATTTTCCGCCCGCGGGTCTAACGGTCCATGTGAACAAACTGCAAAAGGAGTCGGCGCAAATCAAAAGAGTCATGGAGGCGCTGCTGGATTCATTAAGCACGATCGAAACCGACAGTCGCAAGGTGGTGGGTTACATTCAGAGCCAGTGGAAGCTCAATCCCAAGCTGGCACAGGAGACCGAGCGTCTCGTCCGACCCACGCTCGTTGCGAACGGCAAATTGAGTGTTGAAGACGTCCAGGAATTTCTCGATGCCGCCTACGAAAACGGGCAGATCCAGCAAAAGGCCAACAGCCGAGCGCTCATGGACTACGGTTTTCTCGATGAGGTGCTGAAGACTAGGCGGGGGAAATAGTTGAGTTGTAGAATTAGGACCGCATTCACATCCCCGCGTTCGCATCGTCAGTGGATCTTTAGTACGGGGCTGATTGCTATTTCTGTATCTTGGCGCCGACGCTTGCGTTGGGCGGAGGCTGACGAACGAAGGGAGTAAGTCAGCGCAAGCACGCAAAGCGCGCCCGCGACCGTCCGCTCAACGAGGGTAAGCGGTTATCCTATTACGAGGCGCAACACATCTTGCTCAACCGCGTCATAAAACCGGGACGGCGACTTGATCATTGGCCAGTGCTCGAGGCCCTCTAGCTTCCGATGACGGAGGCTATGTCCCGCAAGGAAACCTTTCGCGTCGTCGGTCGTGCTGGCGGGATCCCAGTAATAGATGGAAGGGCAAGTCAGGCTAAGAAAATCCTGTCCGAGGGTGAGAGTGGAGGGTCAGGTCTATCATCGTAGCATACCCGGTCATGCCCGACTGGCGAGTCGGCGAGGTACAAGTCTTGTTTCTTGCACGGTTTTAACTTGGTCGTGAGCGTTTCGCCGAGCATCGACGGGGTTAAGGCTTTCTCTTTGACGTTTTTCGGATCCAAATCATCTTCGACCCTTCTTCGCTCCGGCCACTTTTCGGCTGAAGTGCTTCCAGGTCCAGGCGGATTCTTCGAGAAGCTGGGTGAAGCCGTATTTTTTGAGCCAGGGAAGCTCGTGCAGTTTCTCGCGGCGGAACTTGACGAAGGCTTCGACCTCTCGGTCCGGGACGCGGGGAAAGTTGGGACCGGCGGAGTTGAGGCAGTATAAATTCATCCGCGCCTGTTCTTCGAGATCGATCATGTTGACGGTTGCCTGTTCGACGGTTTTCCCCACCGTGACCGCGCCGTGGGCCTTGAGCAGCAGGGCAGATCTTGGCCCCAAGGCCGCCGCCATCTCGGCGCCGGTTTCATCCGTGGAAACGAGGTTCATATCGTCGAAGACCGGAATCCCTTGAAGGGTGATGTGCGCGCCCTCGTGGCAAACCACCGACATCGGAATTTTGATGACGCTCATGACCGTGGCGAAGCGCGGATGAGCGTGGACGATGCCGCCCACGTCCGGCCGGGTTTTGTAGACGTGGGTGTAGAGCTTGATCTCGGCTGCGGGGGCGATCCCTTTCGGACCTGAGACGATGTTGCAGTCGAGATCGAGAACGAGCTGATCTTCGGGCCGCATCGATTCGAGGGCGTCGTTTTTGTAGCCGCGCCCTTTGATGACGATGAGATCCGTATCGGGAATTCGGGCGCTGGCATGGCCCACCGCCGCGCGAATGCCCGAGCAGATCCCCGATGCAGCGAGAATCCGGCAGGCCGTCGCCACTTTTTCTTTCAACTCCTTAGCCATGGTTTTCGGCATCTGATTTTCCTCCTGACGCGTTTTTTCCGCCGCGCGAGACATACCATCCTGCTCCGGCATCGGCAACACCAGGTCTGCAACGCGGCTGGCAAGAAAGAGAAAAGGCAATATTCACCACAGAGACGCGGAGAACACGGAAATTGTGTATTTTTGAATCTCTCTCTCTGCGTCCTCCGCGTCTCCGCGGAGAGAGTTTCTTCTTAACCGATCGCATTTGCGCACGCGAGGAGATGAACGAGGAGCGAGCGTTGACAAACGGCGCGGGCGCGCGTTATGGAGATACTCTCCGATGCTGAAGGAAATCGAGACAGACATTCTGGTAATCGGCGGCGGCATCGCCGGCGCCTTCGCCGCCTACAAGGCCCGCGCTTCGGGAGCGCGCGTTCTCCTCGTCGATCGCTCTTATTTCGGGCGAAGCGGATGCAGCGCCCTGGCTTCCGGCGTTTACCCCTCCTATATGCCCGGCGACAAAGTTGAGGATTGGATCAACGGGCTCGGCGCGGGACCCTTGGTCAACCAGGCCCTGCTCGTGAAGTCCCTGCCCGTGATGTACGAGCATCTGATGACGATGGACCGCTGGGGAGTGAAGTGGCTCAAGGAGGGGAAACAAATCGTGCGCATGGGCGCGCCGGGGCGCACCTTCAAGAACGGCGTATGGATGGCCGAAGGCGGACCACAGATGATGATGGCCGTGCGCGCCGGCGTGCTCGAAAGCGGCGTCGAGGTCATGAATCGAATCGCGGTGACGCAACTTCTAACCTCGGACGGCAGGCTTCCGACTAAGGGACAAGCGGTCGGAGCCATGGGGTTTCATGTTCGGACCGGAGATATTTACGCGTTTCACGCGAAAGCCACGATCATGTGCACCGGTCCTTACAAGTTTCCCTACCCATGGCCCGGCAGCACGCTGGGTTACATGCCGGTGGATCTTTCGGGCGACGGCATAGCCATGATGCTTCAAGCGGGAGCGCAGCTCTCGCGGCTGGAGTTGGGCGGAATCAATTTGAACCCCGACAATCTGCTGTGCGCTCCGGGGCTGGAGTCCTTGATGCCTTCGGGCGCGAAGTTCGTGGATAGGAACGGCCGCCGCTTTCTGGAGACCTACGATCCGAAGCGAATGGAGATGACCAGCCGCGCTCTTCTCTACTTCGCCATTGCCCATCACAAGGAGTTGGGCAATGTCCCGGCTATGGATCTCCGCGAAATTGATTTCGAGCGCATGGAATTGCTCAAGAAAGCAATCCCCATCGTGATTTCCAGCTACGAGGGACTGGGGGTGGACATCACAAAGGAGCCGGTGCCGTACAGTTACCAGGTCGCCGGAACGGCCGGCATCTTCGGCGCCGGTGCACGGGTAACCGAACGGGGGGAAACAACCATCCCCGGACTGTTCGCCGGCGGCACCTGCACGGATCTCGCGTATCTTCCGGGGGGACATCTTCCGTTCTGTTCCGTAACCGGCCACTGGGCGGGGGAGACGGCACGCGATTACGCTGCCGGTGCACAGGCGAGGCCCCTCGTCGCCGAGCAGATCGGACGGGCGGTCCGCGATATCGAAGCTCCGTTAAATCGCCCGCGCGATATCCGCTACGCGCCGGTGCATCGGCGTCTGGGGGAGCTTGTCATGGAAAAAGTCGGTCTCGTCCTTCGCGGCGACCGCCTTCAAATCGCTCTCGATAAGCTTTTAGAATTACGCGACAACGAAGTTTACCGCCTGTACGCGCCTGACACGCACGAGCTCGCAAAGGTATGGGGCCTGATGCACTATACGCAGG
>JBFJTQ010000425.1:0-3999 GCA_041625275.1 Binatia bacterium
ACCGCTACGGCGACAGCGCCCAGCAGGAGTCCGAAGGCCATGTTGATGATGTCATCGGCTAACCCCATCTCCCGCAGCGCCATCGCCCCCGCAAGCACGATGATGGAGACTCGCGCGGCAAGCGCCAACAGGCCCGCCTGGCTCGCGCTGCTTGCGCGCACCGTGTTCGACGCGAGATTCGCGACAAACAGACCGATGCCGAAAATGACCAGCCCGAGAATGACTTTGCTGGCAAAGACCGTAAACTGCATGACGAGATCGGCGAACAGCACGAAGCCGAGTTCTCGTACTGCCTCGATGGTCGCGAACAGCATGATGCCCACGAGCACAAGGTAGCCGACGATTTCGGCCGGTGTCCTCTCGCCGGCTGCCGGTTCTCGACCTAAGCCCAAGCGAGCCAGCACGGTGTTGAACCCAACACCTGCGAGGAGATTGCTCACCAAGTTCGCGACCACACGCCCCACGGCATAAGCGATAACCAAGATCAACACAGCCGCAAAAATGGCCGGGAGGGCGCTCAGAATCGTGGTCAGCATAGTGCTTGCTGGAGCCGTGATTGCATCCAACTCGAGAACGTTCAGAGCCGAGATAATGACCGGGATCAGAATCAGGATATAGAGAATGAGACCGACAAGACCAGATAGCCTGTTTTGACCCAGAGCTGTCCCCAGTCCGATTCTATCACCCAGAGCATCTAGGCCAGCCGCCGCTAATAAGTTGCTCACAATGCGTTGGACAAGTCGGGCAACAAACCAGCCGACTCCGAGAACCAACCCGGCGGCAACCAAATTGGGCAAGAAACGTAGAATCTTATCCATCATCCCTTGCACCGGCTGCAGCAACCCCTCCAGCGCCAGGGCGGTCAATACCGCCGGTAAGAAAAGGAGGAAAACCAGCCAGTACACAGCGTCGCCCAGAGTTGCGGCCACCGGCGTCCCGAGCCGTTCATCCAAGTTTGCCGCAGACAGGGCTCCCGTCACTATACGCTTCAACACAATCGCCAACACCCAGGCACCCAACAGCAAGACCGCAGCGCCAAACAATTGAGGCGCAAATTGAAACAACTCGTTTAACAATTGGTTGAGTGGCTCGGTGATCAACGTGAGACCCAACGCTTGAAAAAATGCGACCAAGACGAAGGCCATGATAAGGTAAAACACGGTCGCGGATATGGCCTGCTCTACGGGAAGGCTCTCCCCAACGAGCCATGTTGCGAGCCGGTTGTCCAGGTTGGTTCGTCGCAGCAACCCGCGCACACCGGCGGCGATGATCCGCGCTACCAGCCACCCGATGACCAGAATGGCGAGAGCGCCGAGCAAACTCGGTACATAATTGCCCGCAATTTCGCTGAATCGACCCATAATGTGCTCCATAATTGTGTCTCCTTTCTTGACAGGAAGTTCGCAAGATAGCGGAACAGTTGCGGCGCCTGAGTTTTAGAGCACCATTCAAACCTCTTTTTATAGTTCTTACCTATAGTTGACATCTTTGTATTATGTCAAATTCAACAGTCCAAGTAGAGCCCTCCGCCGCGTGATGATGGGCGCCCTGACGACGGATGGCCACCGGATCGTCTCTTCCCGGTAACCGAATTTTAAATTTCTTGCCGGACTACTTTCCAGCGTGTATCGTCGTGTTATGTGGCGATGGAAGCGCTGGGTCCTCAAGGCCGCTCTCTTTCTCACGGTCGTGCTGAGCCTCGCGTACCTCGCTCTTTATTTTCTCGTTCAGTCACATCGCTTCCGACTTTGGTTCCAAGCTGAAATCGCCAATACCAGCGGTTATGAAATTCAACTGGGTGATTTGCGCATAAATCCTTTCCTCAACTTCGTCGCTTCAGCAGTCATACTTTCGAAATCGGAGCGTACCCTCTTGCAGGCCGAGCGCATCGTCCTGACGCTGAGCCCCTTTGATTTCTTTGCCAGAAGGATCCGTCGACTCCAACTGCACAGGCCCACCCTTTATCTAGATCTGCATGAGCTCTTTGACTCACCCTCTCAACGCTCGATGGATATCGCCATTCGCGAGCTGAATATGGACGAAGGCACAGTCGTCTTAAAAACAGGCGAGAGACGCATTTTTGATTTCCGTTCGGTGACGATGAACGCGGAGAATCTGAATGTCGGGCAGGTAAGCGGGCTAACATTAGACGCGGAGGTTCCCTGGCTCGAGGGCCGCGGCACGATCGATGTTCGTGCTCGGGGACAGGAAAAGACCATCGCGTTGCGGGTGCAGCAGAGGCCGACCAGTGGAATCTCCCCAGTTTTTGAGCCCGAAAGCAGACGCCCAGATGCTCTCACAGCCAAAATCGCGTTGCACCGCAACGAGAACCAAGAACTGCAAATGGTTGCGAGCGGAAATCTGAATGGGCTTCTGCTGCAAAAGGAATCTGTGAGCGGCCAGTTGGACTTCCAAGCCAATGTTGAGCCAAACTTCACGCAGGCAGCCTTCAAAGGCAAAGTGGCGATCCATTTGCCGGCGAACATCGGCCCTATTGCCGTGGGCAACCTTAAGGGGCCGGTGACTGCGACGGTTGCGGGGAAATACTCGGTCCCGGAAAGGCATCTGACCGTGGCTGCGTTCCGAATTGAGTCGGCGGCAGGAACCGCAGACGGACGCGGGACCATTGGGTTCGCACCTCAACTGGCTGTGTCCAACACCCGTGTAAATCTGCGCAGCCTATCTCTCGATCTTTTCAAACCACTGCTGCCCGCGGCGCTGCGCGGTTGGACCTATGCCGGCACGGCAGAAGCGGATCTGGAGCTCCAAGGTCGCTGGCCCGCCATCGCGGTCAAGGGCCGCATACGAAGCCAGGCGACGCACATCAAGAGCGAACAGGTCTCGCTCGCGCAGCTCTCCGTTCAAGCAGCGGCTTCATGGGCTGGGGGTTTGGCTCGCGCCGACGAGATCCAGATCACAGGAAAAAACTTCGCGCTTAACCAAGACAATCGCAGGGTCGCGGCACGAGAGATTCACATCGCAGGCGGGTTGGAGAAAAAAGCTGGCGCTCCTTTTCACGCGGTCGGCGCGGTACAGTTATTAGGCGGCGCCTTTTCCACACTGGACGGCTCAAAGGTTGGCGAAAATCTTAAGCTTCGCGGCCGCTTCGATGCAAGAACTGTGGACGGCGCGGCATTCACTTCCAGCGGGCGACTGGAGATCCAACAGGGTGAGATCCTGTGGGGGAAGTTTTTCAGCGACCTCAAGATCCCGCGCCCGTCGTTGGATTTCGACGCCGACTATATGGGCGCCGCAGATACTCTCACGCTGCGGCGCGTCGAACTGTCTCTTAGAAACGTCGGCACACTCAAAGTCGCAGGCGGGGTCTCGGGCCTTGCGCGCGTGCCGACGCTGCGCCTGGACGTGACAGGCGACGATATTCAACCGGCGGGATTTTTCGAGTTGTTCATCCGCGAAACGCTGAATCGCCGTTATCCGATTCTTGATGAATTGGCCTTCGCGGGACGATTGGCATTTTCACTGAAGATTCTTGGCGCTCTCGAAAACCTTTCTCACGAAGGCAACATTCAACTTCGCGCCGGCCATGTGCGGACCAAATCCAACCGCTGGCACATCGGCCCCATTGATCTCACCTTGCCCGTCCTTGTTTATTATCCTGGCATTAGGTCCGAGGCGGCTCCGCCGGCGATCCCAAAGGGTACGCTGGTGATTGAATCGGCTCGTTTCGGGAACGAGTCCATTCCAAAACTGGGGACCGCCATCTCGTTGTGGAACAACAGGCTCCAGTTGCACCAACCGGTGCGCGTGCCTTTGTACGGCGGCGCTGTGGAGATCCGCGGCGTGTCCTGGAAAGACCTAGTGAACGAACCCCTGGCCGTTTCCCTGTCGATGGAGGCCCAGAATCTGCAGTTGAACAAGTTGACAGAGGCCCTGGGCTGGTATCGATTTGCTGGGACGCTCAGCGGCTCGATTCCTCAAATCGAATGGGTCGGCGGAACTCTGCGCAGCCACGGTCAAATCCAAGTCGACGTCTTCGGC
>JBFJTQ010000426.1:0-3999 GCA_041625275.1 Binatia bacterium
CCAGGTCGGACCATGTCAAAATAAGCGGATGGCAGAGAAATCGTAGCAGCGCTGTTCGCAAGGTGAACCAGCGGTGGGGCAATGCCTTCGGTACGGAGGCGGCTGACAACACTCTGGAACAGTCTGAGTTGTTTTTGCGTATATTCTCCTTGGACGTTTTCAGCCTGCGAAAAGTGTGAGAAAATCCCCCCCATTTTTAGCGCCTTTAGATTTTTGACCTCGGCTAGCCACGAAGCGATTTCCGCGGCGGGGAGCCCGATTCTCCCCATGCCCGTGTCGATTTTAAGGTGAATGGGAAGCGATGCCCCCCGATCTCGCACCGCCGCCTCAAGTCGCTGGAGGGTTTCAATCTCGTGCACCACCGGAGTGAGCCCGGCTTCGAAGTACTGATCTAGTTGTTCGAGATATGCGCCTGCCAGGACGATAATGGGAGATTGGATATTGTTGTGGCGCAACTCAAGCCCCTCTTCGACCGTCGCCACCCCGAAAGCATCGCTTCCTTCATCAGCCAGGGTCGAGGCCGCAATTGTTGCGCCGTGGCCGTAAGCATTGGCTTTGACCATCGAAAGGACTTTAATCCGAGGTCCGACCCTGGCTCGCACCTGGCGAAAGTTCCAGCGCAGTGCGTCGAGATCGATGAAACAGCGGGTGGGGCGTCCGTGGGGAACAGCTACCATAGATCTGGACTCCCTCAAAAACCAGTGGTCAAGATACGATTGCGCCGGGTTGGACCGGGTTGTCGGGTGTCAGAATCACCACGCGCCCCTCATCAGAGGCAGCCAAAAGCATTCCTTGACTCTCCATCCCGCGGAGTCTGGCGGTTTCCAGGTTGGCTACCACAACAATCTGTTTCCCGATGAGTTCTTCCGCCGAGTAGTTGTTTCTGATGCCGGCGACAATTTGGCGCTGTTCCGAGCCAAGATCGATTTGCAGGACCATGAGCTTATCGGCGTTGGGATGGGGTTCTGCCGCTTTGACCGTTGCCACTTGCAGTCTTACATTTCTAAATTCATCAATGCTAATCATCCCAACACCTCGAAGATTTTCATCATTTACGGTTTACCAAAGCAACATACCAGAAGGCTGAGCGTGAAAAAAGAATGGCGCAGCTTGACTGGACCCACGAAATTTTATACTAACAGTAACAATTACTACTAAAAGGAGGCGCTAACCATGGCAAAGAGCTTAAAGGGCACAAAGAGTTACGAAAACCTCAAAAACGCGTTTGCGGGGGAATCGCAGGCGAACCGGCGTTACCTTTATTTTGCACGTATTGCGGACATCGAGGGTTACCCCGATGTGGGAGGCCTGTTTAGAGACACCTCGGAGGCCGAGACAGGACACGCCTTTGGTCACCTGGACTTCTTAAAAGAGGTCGGCGATCCGGTTACTGAAGTGCCAATCGGTACGACAGAGGAAAATCTGAAGTCGGCGGTTGAAGGGGAAACCTATGAGTACACGGAAATGTACCCCGGGTTTGCCAAGACCGCGCGAGACGAAGGGCTCGTGGAGCTAGCCGAATGGTTCGAGACCTTGGCCAAAGCTGAGAAGTCGCACGCTGGGCGGTTTACCAAAGGACTGGAGAAAATCGCTGGCAGAGAACCTGCCGATGCGGCGACTTGATCAAGCTCCTACTCATTTAGGGCTGGTGCAGACCAGCCCTAAATTTCTCTTTCATAGATCGCGATAGCCCACAAGGACGCCGACAGTGAACAAAGTCGCTCTCGATGATATCATGGGACTGGATGGGTACGAGAAGGTGCGTGAAGAATTTCGCCGCCGCATCATTGAGCTAAAGAAAAAGCGCCGCGTTGCCGTCGGTGAGCAGGTCTCGCTCGTATTTGAAAACCGCGACACGGTTATTTTTCAGATTCAAGAAATGCTGCGAGCCGAACGAATTACGGACCTCGACAAGATCCGCGAGGAAATCGACACCTACAACGATCTGGTTCCCGGAGCGGGGGAGCTCAGTGCGACCCTGTTCTTGGAAATTGCAGACCAAGAGCGCCTGCGCCCGCAGTTGCTGAAATTCCTCGGCATCGACGAGGCGGTTTTTTTCAAGATTGGTGGGCGCTCCATTCATGCGTGTTTTGAAGCCGGGCGCAGCAAAGAGGACAAAATCAGCGCCGTGCAATACATTAAATTTCCGATGGATCAAGAAGCCATCGGGGATTTGTTGCGCGGCGAAAAGGCGGAACTGACGATCAACCATCCAAACTACCAGGCGACTGTACCCATACATCCAGAAACGAGAACATCCTTGATCGACGACCTCGCGGCCTCGCAATCCCCCAAATGAGAGAATCTCGACGAAACACCAAGCAGCTCGAGGTGATCTGGGATGCCGTCAAGAATGAAACTTCCCATCCCACTGCGGACCAGATTTACGAGAAGGTGCGCAAAGACCTCCCGAATATTAGCCTTGGCACTGTCTATCGGAACCTGCAGAAACTAGTCAGCCTTGAGAAGTTGAGAGTTCTATCCGTCGGTCGTTCGAAGCACTTTGATCCGCTGGTGAAGCACCACCAACACTTCATCTGTGAGCAGTGCAACCAGGTATACGACGTTTTTGTCGACATGCCGCGCATCGTGCCGCCAAAGCTTCCCCAAGAGGGTTTCAAGGTGACTTCGCATCAACTCGCTTTCTACGGGACCTGCACGGACTGCGATTGAAAGTGCGGGTTGAGTTCTTGTAAATACTATGAGCCGGCGGTACACTCGTCGCCGAATGGAGGAAAGGTATGTCCGACGTCTACGTTCCTCCCGCTTCCCAAAAAATACTGCTGGAATTGTCGCGCCAGACACTAGAAGATTTCGTCCGGGGTTCGGTTCGGCATGTCGAAGATATCCAAGACTCCGCCCTTCAACGTAGTGACTACGGTGCTTTTGTTAGCCTACACAAAGAAAAAGAACTCAGGGGATGCATCGGGACCTGCACGCCCACCCTGCCGTTGTATCTCACGGTCATCGCCATGACAGAGGCGGCGGCTTCTCGGGATCGCCGAATGAAGCCCATTGCGGTCAGCGAGCTTGACCAAGTTCGAATCGGCATCTCGGTTTTGTCGCCTTTGAAAGAAGTGGGCGATCCGTTGTCGCTCATCGTCGGCACGCATGGTCTTTACATCGCGCGCGAAAAGAGACGGGGTGTCCTACTGCCCCAGGTCGCGACGCAGTATGGTTGGAACATCCGGCGATTTCTTGAGCAGACCTGTCTCAAGGCGGGGTTGGATGAGCATGCGTGGGAAGAGCCCGATACCAGAGTGTCAAGTTTTACTGCCTTAATTATTGAGGAGTGGTTATGAAACGCCGCAGTTTTATCGGCATGGTAGCGGGAGCCGTAGTGCTCATGTGGCGTGGAATCGGGGAAGCCATTTGCAATCCATCGCTCGTCCGCTTGTTCAATCAGGGGCACCGGTTGGTTCAAGCTCGCCCCGGCAAAGGCCCTCAACTGGGCCACTATTTTTTGCAGTGGTATGGACACTCAAGCTTTTTGATTCACTCGGGCAGCCAGACAAAAGTGGTAGCCGACCCCAACTTCAATGTTACACCGGGCATTCAAGCTGACGCCGTTACCGTGAGCAACGATCACTTTACGCACAACAACGTCGGGGCTGTAACCGGTAACCCCGTTATCCTGAGAGGTATTACTTTCCGGCAGACCTGGAATCCGATCCGCACGAGCGTCAAAGACATCACCATCGTGAACATCCCGAGTCAACGCGGTCTCGGCTACGGCGGAGTTGCAAATTCGATCTTCATTTACGAGATGGGTAGTCTCTGCCTGGCTCACCTGGGAAACATCGGCCATCTACTCACGCCGGAGCAGGAGAAAGTGATGCAGCGCGTGGACGTGATGATGATCCCGATCGACGCCATGAATAATCTTGGGTTTGAAGATATTATCAAAGTAATTGAACAGGTAAAGCCACCGATCGTGATCCCGATGCACTACGATGTCGCGCGACAGGGCGAACTTTTTGCGACATTTGCCAAGGAGTA
>JBFJTQ010000427.1:0-3975 GCA_041625275.1 Binatia bacterium
AGTTAATCTTGTTCGCGAATGCTTCATCATCAATCGCCCTTTTCACGCCATCCAGGTAAGCCATGAGATATGACTTCACCGTATTCGGGTGCTTTTGCGCGAACTCCCTTGCCACCGCCGTACCGGGACCGATGATTTTCAACCCCTCCTTGTAGTAATCGATAATCAGCGGGTAGCCTTGTTTTTTGGCCATTTCGTTTTGAGGGGGTGTAATGACCAGTCCGTTGGCATTTCCCACGAGAAAAGTCGACAGTGCTTCCGGAGTGCTGCGATGGTAGAGGAGCTTGATGTCTTTGCCGACCTCCATGGCGTGTTTTTTTGCGCTCATGCGAACGGCAATTTCTCCAAAGGCGCCGGGGGACGTCGTTGCAATCGACTTACCGCGGAAGCCTTCGAAGGAGGTAATATCTTTCTGCCCGAACAGCATGAGCGAGCTTCGGTCTACATTGGCGGCGACATAGATAATATCGGCGCCCGCCAGCTGCGCGGCGATAGCCGCGGCCCCGCCATGATAGATGTCGATTCTCCCCGAGATGACTCCTTGAACGGCCGCACTTGCGCTGACTTGATTGATGGACACGCTGAGGCCGCGCCTAGCGAAATACCCTGCATCTTGCGCTATCAACAGAGGAAGACTGGTGGATGCCCAGGCGGCGATGGCTATCTCCAGGCGGTCTTTTTCAAGACCAGGAACGCTGGTCGTTTCGCCACCTTCGGACGTCCGCGGCAAGGCAGTTAACAAAATCAAACCCAAAAGGATCTTCGGCCATCGCCTAGGCAAATGATTTTTCATGGTTACCCTCCCGCGCGTTTAAAACTCTACGATCAGACACACCAAGTCGCAAAACACGGCCTCTCTGACTTGAAAGGGCGAAGCTCGCGGCTATTTCTTCCCCACCCACAGCTTGTCGAAAAAGCCGCTGTTGCGCATTTCATCGAGGAAACGCAGGTCGATAACATCCTGAGGCCTGATTTTCTTTGCCCTCGGGTCCACCTGCGCCACGTCATCGAGAATGGCTTGCAAGCCTTCCATCTTGATCTCCAACCTCGGCTCCAAAACCTTGATCTCGTCGTTGTAGGCGGCATCTAAAACGGGCCGCTCCTGGACGCGCAACTGCCTCCCCAAAACCTTGTAGGTGAAATCTCGATCCGTATGCAGAATCCTGGCAGCCTGCGCCATGACTCGCATAAAACGTCCGATAACCTGCGACTGCTTCGCCATAAACGACCGGCGCGTGATGAAAGACGCCGCCACCTGGGGGATTTTTAGATCAGGCCCATAGACGACGTAGTGAAACCCTTGACTCATGGCCCCGACATTCCATGGCGCCGTCATCGTGCCGGCATCGATGTTTCCGGACACCAGTGCCGCAAGCATCTCCGGCGCGCCGCCGGTCTGGATGAGCGTGTAGTCCCGCCCGGCTTCCATTCCCCTGCGCCGGAATGCTTGCACGGCGAAATAGTGCGTGGTGCTGCCCATGCGGGTCACGCCGACCTTCCTCCCTTTCAAATCCTCCAGACTCTTGACGTCCGGCTTTGCCAGGATGCTTTGCGTCAAAGTGTTCTTGATACCGCCGATGAAGACGAGATCGGTATTCCCCTGGACAACGGCTCGAATCGTGCCTAGGCCGCCGTCCAACAAAAGCTGCGCCTCCCCGCCGAGCATCGCGGCGGTTGCCAGCGGCGAAGAGCCGATGTAGACGAGCGGGAACTCCAAGTTGTTGTCGCGGAAAAGCCCCGCCTCCTCGGCGATCCAGGGCATCGACTGAGACATCACGCGCGCCGAGTGAACCCCTAACAACCTATCGGCGGCCGCCGATGCATCCAGCAGAACACACGCCGTTAGGACAACAAATGCGTTGAACAAGCCGAAAAACCGCCAAGAGAATAGGTTCTTCATGACCATCCCTCCGCAGCACTAAAACGATTAGGCCCCACTGCCGATCCTGCTGTTACCCCTGGAGAATGCGGCCCGGAGCATAGGTTAGATCCAAGCTGGGCGTCAAGTCCGAAGAGAGCAAAAAAGCTTGTAGTCGGCTAGCCGTTCGGGCGCCCTTGCCAGTTTGGAACAAGGTGAATGGCCGCAATGGAAGGTCAAAAGCAGTGCTAAGAGCGGACCTTTAGGGAGAAGATCAGCGCCTGCATGGATTCTCGATCGCCCAGAGAGCGGACTTCATTCATAACAGCGCAAGCCGACTCTGCCCCCAACACCGGCAGCGCCAGGCCGAGAAATTTTTCTTCCACTTCGTGGGCGGACATTGGATTGCCGATCTCCCCTTTGGGGATGATGATTTCCTGAACCAGATTGCGGCCGTCGGCAAGCTGCACGGCAACTCGCCCCGGCCAATTTTTGGGAAAGTGGCGATCCAGG
The DNA here is from genome assembly GCA_041625275.1 of Binatia bacterium. Classification (GTDB taxonomy): domain Bacteria; phylum Desulfobacterota; class Binatia; order UBA9968; family UBA9968; genus JBFJNS01. The sequence continues at coordinate 2,372 of JBFJTQ010000427.1, forward strand.
TCCGGCGCCGCTTTCACTTTCACCTTGGCCATCAACCGCAGCACTTCGTCGCTGCGCAGAAATTCTTCGGTGAAGGATGCCAGATCCATCTTTCCTCGATGCGCCGTGACCGCCATGACGTACTGGCCGCTGCCAAGCACGGCGGCGCGGTTCATCGGCGTTGCGGGCCTGCTGACCATGGAGGCGTTTGCCGTGGGAACAGACAGTTCGATGTCCTCGATGGACGATGAAGTAATGGAATGTTGCTGCATCAATCGGAGCAACGCTTCGACCCCGGCGTGAAGCTGGCGCGCGCAAGGGTATGGTTTGAAGGCGACCTCCGGCAGGAAGTAAGGGTCGCGCGCCGTCAGATAGTCCAATTTCGGCTCGTCGGCTAACGTCAGGCAAAAGCCCCGTGGGTCTTCAAAGGCGCGTTTCGGACCGGTAAAACCCCGCTCCGCCGCCAACAGGGCAAGCACTCCAGCTTGCGCCGCGCGGCCGAAGACCAGATGGCGCGCCGTGGCTCCCTCGTTGCCGCCGGTGATCATCCCACCGGCGTTGAGGGCGGCAATGCCAATGGCGTTCGCCGTTTTTTCCGCGGGCCATCCGAGCCACTTTGCTCCAGCGGCTGTGACTCCAAAGACACCACAGACGGTACTCGGCCACCAGCCGCGGGCAAAAAGGCGCGGCGCGCTGATTGCAAGCCCGACTCGCGCCGTCGTCTCGTAACCGACGATGAGCGCTTCAAGAAACCGCTGGCCGCTGCCGCCGTCCCTTTCCGCCATCGAAATGAGAGCCGGCACGATCATGGCGCCGATGCAAGTTCCAGCGCCGGCGTGAATGTCATCCATCTCGCCGCAGTGCGCGGCCACGGCCATCGCCTGGACAGCGTCGAGGAACGGGACGCGTAAGTCTGTGCCAAGCAGGGTCGCACCGGCAAAAGAACCGGACTTTCCACTTGTCGCCAAGGCGAGTTCATAGGCCAGGCTTCCGGGCTCCAACCGAGCGCCCGCCAGCAAACAGCCCAGCGAGTCGAGAAGGTGGAGCTTTGCCGCTTCCATCACGGAGGCTGGGACTCGGCTTAGCTGGAGGGCCGCGTTATGGCGAGCCAACTTTTCGCTGAGCGTTTCTTCCGCCATGGTGGCTTCGGCAAGAAAACTTCTCAATGACCCACGTCGATCACGAGGTGACCCGAATCCTTCACCAGCATCGTATCGCCCGGATAAAGAAGAATGGTCGCTCCCTGCTCTTCGATCACTGCGGGCCCGGCGAGTCGATCCCCGGGGCTGAATCCGCTGCGCAGAAAAATCGGGCTCGAAACGGGCTCGAGTGTGTTGTCGAAAACAACGGCTCTTTCCCCGTGTTTTCCCTTGTCGCCCTCGCGAAAGGACGATACCAGAGGAAGCCGGTTTTCAAATCGCCCGAGGGCGGAGAGTCTAAGATTGACCATCATCACCGGTTCTTTCGGCGCCGAGTGGCCGTAATGCTCCTGGTGCAACTGGTCGAATCGAGACCGGACCGCGCTGAAGTCCTCGATCCTGCGGATATCCTCGGTGAGCGGGACGGGCAGCGTGTACTCTTGACCGCGGTAGCGCATATCCAAAAAACGCCTCAGAACAATCTGC
>JBFJTQ010000428.1:0-3973 GCA_041625275.1 Binatia bacterium
CAGCCAAAGGCAATGATTCGGAAGCTCTATGGGGTCGGCACTAGCCGGTGGTGGAACAACAATCGCGGCGGGACTTCAAACAAGTGGCCAAGTACCCAAAACGTCGGTGAAACTTTACGTAAAGGTGCCTTTGTCTCTCCAGGCTTAACCCTTCGCTCAGTTGCTTCTTTGGTTCAAGGAACTTCGGGTTTAGCAACCCAGCGACGCTTCGCCGGTTTAACCATCTCTGGAATCGGTTGGCTGATTTCTCCCTTCGTGCTATCAATGCGTGGGTTGGCGATGTTTTGACGCGGAAATGACCGGCGCAGGGCAACATTTAATCGCGTATCGTTGCCGTAGCGATCTCATGGAGCAAAAGGAGAAGATACGATGAGTCTCGATTTCATGACAAATCAGGAAATCATCATGGCGGCGCGGCGCAATTTATCCCAGGACGTTTGGGATTATCTTAGCGGCGGTTCCGAATCCGAGACCACGATGCGGCGCAACCGCCTCGGCTTCGACCGCCTCGCTCTTCGCCCGCGGGTTTTGGTGGATGTCACGAAGATCGACACTGCAACAACATTTCTTGGCCACAAACTCCGTATCCCGGTCATGCTCGCTCCCATCGGCTCGCTTCAGGCGATCACTCCGGGCGGCGGCGCCACGGCGGCTAAGGCTGCCGAAGAATTCGGCACGATTAACTTCATCAGTTCGGTGACGCAGCCAAGCTTCCAAGAGATCGCCGCGGCGAGCAAATCAGTGAAGATCTTCCAGCTCTACTTGCGCGGCGATCTCCAATGGGTCGAAGAGATTCTAAAGGGAGCTAAGAGCGCCGGCTATGTCGCCTTGTGTCTGACCTTGGACACGGCTCATTACAGCCGGCGGGAGCGCCAGATGATGAACCGGTGGCTGCCGCCCAGCAAAAGAGTAGAGTCCGACCGCCAGTTTCAGGCGGCGCTCACCTGGGAGACGATGGCGGCAATTAAGAAACTATGGGGAAAACCTCTTATCCTCAAAGGCATCGCCACGGCCGAAGATGCCAGGATCGCCGTCGACCATGGGGTCGAGGTCATCTATGTCTCCAATCATGGCGGGCGTCAGCTGGATCATGGCAGAGGAACTGTGGATATCCTGCCAGAAATTGTCGCGGCCGTCGGCGGCAAGTGCGACATTGTACTCGATGGCGGTGTCTTGCGCGGCACGGACGTGCTGAAGGCGGTTGCACTCGGAGTGAAAGCAGTCACCATCGGGAAGCTGCAGGGTTGGGGATTGGCGGCGGGCGGACAGGCGGGGCTGGTGCGTGTACTTGAAATACTCGAAGACGAGCTCACCGTCGCCATGGGACTGCTCGGAGTTACGCGCGTTGACCAAGTTGCTCCTAGTTACGTCTGCCAGGGGGAGGCCGTGACATTGCCGCACGAAATGAGCGCGTTCCCCCATATCCCGGCAGGCCGTTTGCTTTGAAGACTCCCGGAGTTCAGCGGTTGGTGTAAAATTATTTTGTCTTTTCAGCCAGTGAGGTCCAATCGCCGGTGCGGACCGCAGAACCGCGAGAACGGTCACAAGCTAAGTGCATCGTGGGGGCGCAACTTCAATGTGACTTTGCTCCGCTTTGCATGCGGAAGACCGTGCCATGTCTAATCGAGAGCCAAGAGCCGTCATCCGCGAAATGGGCCTCTATCGTCTCTCCTTTGAAGGGTAGTCTGGAGCCATAATTTGGAATAATCCGGGCGCTACGCTAAGATGACCGCATGGTGATGGAGCCTAGCAGGGAGCTTGAAACGTTTCCTAATCCCCGACCCGAGAGGGATTATGAGATCAGCATGGAGTATCCGGAGTTCACGTGCGTTTGTCCGCGCACCGGACAACCCGACTTCGCTACCATCCGGATTCGCTACGTGCCGGATCAACTCTGCGTCGAGCTCAAATCGCTTAAACTTTATCTTTGGTCCTATCGCAACGAGGGCGCGTTCCACGAGGCGGTAGTCAATCAGATCCTCGATGACCTGGTGCAAGCGTGCCGGCCGAAGAGGATGACCCTCGTCGGTGACTTCAACGTGCGCGGGGGAATTCACACGGTGGTCACCGCGGAGTACAAATCGCGCTAGCTTCTTCACAGTCTTTTTCGGCGTGCACTCCGCTTGCGGACGGGCTCTATATTGCACCTTAAGTCATGCACACTGTCCAGCTACTAGAACAACTGGTCATCGTTTTAACGGCGACCATCTCCATCGTTTTTTTCTTTCAGAAAATACGCTTGCCAACAATCGTGGGTTTTTTGCTTGCCGGTGTCATCATCGGTCAAAGCGGCTTGGGTCTCATCAAGAGTGCCGACGAAATCGAGGTCTTGGCTGAGATCGGCGTGGTGCTGTTGCTCTTTACGATCGGTGTGGAGTTTTCCCTGGCAGCGGTGTTTTCCATGCAGCGCCGTATTATCTGGGCGGGTTTTCTGCAAGTCATCCTGACTGGCCTCGTGGTGTTTTCCATCGCCCGCTTGTTCGGTGTATCGCTCGGAATCGGGATTTTCTATGGTTTCTTGGTTGCACTGAGCAGCACGGCGATCGTGCTGCGAATCTATAACGACCGGGGCGAGATCAGCTCCGTGCACGGGCGCTTGGCGAGCGGGATTCTGATTTTTCAAGATCTTTGCATAGTGCCCATGATGCTTCTGGTGCCGTTGTTGGGCGAGTCGGGGCGAGGCTCTATCGCGGACGTGGTCTGGGCCTTGGTGAAAGCTCTCTTGGCGCTGGCGTTGATTATCGCCGTGGCGCGACGAGTCCTGCCATGGCTTCTGCATCAGGTGGCGTTGCTGCGCAATCGCGAGATCTTTATGCTCTTCGTCATTCTCGTTTGCCTGGGGACCGCCTGGTTAGCTTCCGCTTCGGGCCTTTCCCTGGCCCTGGGAGCGCTTATCGCCGGGATGGTGATATCGGAATCGGAGCTGAGCCACCAGATTGTCGTTGATGTGCTGCCGCTGCGGGATTGTTTCAGCGGCATATTTTTCATCTCCATCGGCATGCTGCTCAATCTCAACCTGCTGATGCAAGATCTTCTCACGCCGCTATTCGGGCTGCTGCTGGTGGTGTCGATTAAAGGGTTGGTTGTTTTTGTCGTCTTTTGGTGGCTGTACCGCTCGATCCGGCTGGGCATGGTGTTGGCGTTGAGCTTGGCGCAAATCGGCGAGTTCTCATTTATCTTGGCCCAAGCGGGTATGGGTTATGATCTCTTAAGCACTAGTAACGAGCAGACTTTTCTTGCGGCTTCCATCCTGAGCATGATCGCGACCCCTTTTCTTGTGCAGGCTGCGCACGGAATGGAATATGGCCTGCGCGGCGTTGAAGCAAACGTTCCGGACAGCGCGTCGGCGGCAGAGCCAAGCGGCGGCGTTCAGGGGCATGTGATCGTCGTTGGCTATGGCTTAAACGGCCACAATCTGGCGCGAGTCCTCAAAGAAGTGGGGATTCCTTATCAAATATTGGAGATGAATCCCGATACGGTGCATGCCGCCAAGATAGCCGGAGAACCCATTGTTTTCGGCGACGGAACCCGTCCGGAGATCTTGCAGCAAATGGGGATCCATGAGGCTCACGTGTTGGTCGTGGCCATCTCGGACCCCACTGCGACGGCGCGGATCGTTGCCCAGGCTCGACGGATGCGGTTGGACCTTTACATCGTCGTGCGCACGCGTTACGTCGCGGAGATCGATCATCTATACAGCCTTGGCGCCAACCAGGTGATTCCAGAAGAGTTTGAAACCTCAGTCGAGATTTTTGCCCGCGTGCTGCAGGAGTATCACATCCCCCGCAACGTCATTGCCCTTCAAGTCGATCTCATTCGCAAGGAACATTACGGCACCCTGCGCGGATTGCGCTTGGAGGGGAAGCGATTGGATGAGTTGAGTAAATTCCTCGCCGGCACCACGACCGACATTTTTTCGATCATGGAGGCATCCCCCGCGGCGGGTAAGAGTCTCCGCGAGATCGATCTTGGC
>JBFJTQ010000429.1:0-3971 GCA_041625275.1 Binatia bacterium
CCCGCTTGTTTCTGTCACGCTAACGCCTGCAAGATCTTTTCTTGTATTCCCCCAAATCCACCATTCGACATCACCAAAACGACATCGCCCTTTGTCGTGTTGCCGGCGACGTATGCCACGATGTCCTCTGGTCGGTCAATCACTCTCGCTCGGTGCTTGCCCTCTGCATGATTGATGGCACCCACGACCCGGTGCACCGAAATACGCTCGACCTCGGGGATTTTCTCAGGTTGATGAATTCCAGCGACAATGATTTCATCCGCCAAACTCAAGGCCTGCGCGAATTCCCTTTCAAATATATTGCGCCGGCTCGTATTGCTGCGTGGCTCGAAAAGCGCCCAAATCTTCCTCTCTGGATAGGCCTCCCTGACTGCCTCAATGGTTTCTCGCACCGCCGTCGGATGGTGCGCGAAATCATCGATCACAAGGACTCCCCGCCTTTCGCCCTTAACTTCCTGGCGCCGTCTGACGCCGGCGAAGGAGGCGAACCCCTCCAGCAACATGGCCCGATCGACGCCGAGTTCTCGCGCTAACACGTATGTCGCCAAAGCGTTGCTCACGTTGTGCCGACCAATCAAGCCGATGTCCAGCGTGTCTTCGGGCTTTCCATGATAGCAGGCCTCGAAGATAATTCGCCCATGGCGCATCACCATATTTTTCAATCCCCAATGGCCATCGATGCCAGCGCCATAAAAGACCACACGGCACCGGGCTCGTGTGATGACATCCCTCACCGCCGCATAGTCCCGACAAGCCACCACCAAACCATCGGTAGGCATTAATTCCATGAGGCGCCTGAAAGCGTCTTTCATGTGATCTAAGTCACGGTAAATATCCGCATGATCGAACTCTATACTCGTCAAAATAACCCGTTGGGGTCGATAGTGAAGGAATTTTGGCCCCTTGTCGAAGAAGGCGCTGTCATACTCATCACCTTCCAAGACCACATAGTTGCCCCCTCCTACCCGCCAGCCGCTGCGGAAATTAAGGGGCACTCCCCCAACAAAAAAACCCGGGTCAAAACCGCCGCAAGTCAAAATCCAAGAAAGCATGGCTGTGGTGGTGGTCTTGCCGTGAGTCCCAGCAACAACGCACGACTGACGGCTTCCGATGAGAAATCTACCTAAGGCCTCCGGGAAGGAAATGTGGGGTATGTTCCACTGGAGGACGGCATCGGCTTCGGCGTTCTCGCGCGAAACGGCATTTCCCACAATCACCAGATCGGGCCGATCGTCGAGATGTTCTTTGGCATATCCCGAGAGAACTTGTATGCCGATTTCCTCCAAGTACGAGCTCATTGGCGGATAAATGTTCTCATCGGACCCCGTAACGCGGAAACCTTGAGATTGAAGAAGCCCGGCGAGTGAAGCCATGCCCACGCCGCAAATCGCGATCAGATGTATGTGGCTTTTTTGCTTGGGTATATCGTTCATGGATGCAGCGTCTGCATGATTAGATCGTGAATGTGCGGGCGGAACTCTCTGATCTTTTCGTTTTTTCTTGTTGGGTGGACGCGGTTGGACAGCAAAATGACATGGCAATTCTTTTCCAGGTCCCACCAGAGCGAGGTTCCCGTAAACCCGAGGTGACCCACCGAACGCGGAGAAAAATAATTGCCGCTCGAAGGCTTACTTGCTGACGGCGTATCCCATCCTAACGCGTACGTCGAGTCTTTAACGGTCTCATCCCTTGTCAGAAATTCTTGGATGAGCGCTTGTGGCAGGAAGGCATCGCTGCCGCGCAAACAGCGACTCAGATGTGCCACTAGTCGGTGAACATCTCGCGCGCAAGAGAAAAGGCCTGCGTGGCCAACAACCCCCCCCATCGCATATGCATTATCGTCGTGAACTTCGCCGCACAAAAATTTCTTGCGCCACGGGCAACTTTCGGTCGGAGCAATCATTTCTTCAACGGGTTGTAGCTGTTTGGTCCGCACCTGAGTCAAATCTACAAAAGCCGTGGAACGAAGGGCCAAGGGTTTGAAAATTTTCTCGTGGCAAAAACGGTCCAGAGTCGACCCGCTCATAGCTTCAATAATTTCCCCCAGAATCATATAGCCGAGGTCGCTGTACAGGACCTGAGTCCCCGGAGGATTGATTGGCTTATCCCGATGAATCTGCTCCAGCACATAATGATGGGCCGCTCGGCTGGCTACAAAATTGATCTTCCCGTCCCTTTCGGCTCTGAGAATGTCCTCGTGGTACGGCTTCCAGGCCGCCAGGCCCGATGAGTGGTTCAGCAACTGGCGTAGAGTCGTCGTATTTTTGCCGAAGACGCCGAAGGTGGGGCAAAATCGAGTCACGCGGTCGTCAAGGCGGATTTTCTTCTCACGAACGAGCAACATGATCGCGACAGTTGTCGCCAGCGGCTTAGTGAGAGAGGCGAGATCAAAGATCGTCTCCAGTTGCATCGGGCTCCTGACAGGAACTAAGGAGCGCGAACCAAACGCCTCCTCATAGATGATCTCCTCTTCACGACCGACAACCAGTACGGCGCCAGGGAACACTCCGTGGTCCACTGCATCGCCGACGGCTCTTTCAACGGCTTGAAAATCCATCCCCGTCAATTCTTAGAATGCTAATGCATGGATAGTATATCTTTGGCGCGAATGCACACCTCATGGTTCAAGGATGCATCCCGCTCTGTGCGAGACTGCCGCCTAACGGGCGGGAAATAACCGCGATTCCTGGCATCACTCAAGAGACTGGAGATTCCAGCAGCGTAAGAGTCCCAAGAGTTCCGTCCAGCAGCATTTTGACACCGAAGGGAAGGGTCAGATGCTCCTCTCCGTGGCCGGCAGCCATGCCCATGACCACTGGATAAGGGGCGTCCCTGAAGAGGTCCGCAATGACTTGGCGTACGTCTCTGGATCCCTCTCCGGTGCAATTGACGAAGTCCCCGAAAACAAGGCCCGCCAGGTTGTCCAATTTTTTCGCCATTTTCAAATGCGTCAGCATGCGCTCAATGCGGTAAGGCTTCTCGCCCACATCTTCCAAGAATAGCAACTGCCCCGACGTGTCGATTTCGTAAGCGGTCCCGAGAGTTGTTACCAACACCGATAAACAGCCTCCCACCAGCGAGCCCTTCGCCTCACCGGGCCGAATGACCTCGCCCAGTTGCAATTCCCAGTTTGCTTGCTCTCCAGTCAACAATCCCCAAAAGAATTCCTTGCTGCGGCCCCGCAATCCTCTGGCCAACTCCATCGCGACCATGGGCGCATGGAATGTCACCATCCCGCATTGCTGCACGAGCCAGTTCAGGAGAATCGCTATGTCACTGTAGCCGACGAAAACTTTGGGAAAAGATCGAATCTCAAAACTTGTTAGATGAGGCAACAGTTGGACGGAACCGAAGCCGCCGCGTGCGCAGAAAATGGCATCAATATCCCTGCGTCTAAAAAAGTCAATTAGGTCTTTCGCTCGATGGAATTCGTCGCCAGCTAGGTATCCTTTCTGTTGCCGCACATTGGGCGACAATTCAACCTCAAATCCCTCATTTCGAATCGCTTCCGCACCCGCCACTAAGCTATCTTCATCAACACAACCAGCGGGCGCGATCACGCCTATACGTCCGCCGGGCTTTAATCGTGCAGGCTTATTCACATACACCCGGCTTTTCCACAGAGCACCGCCCGCCCCAAAGGGTTCGGACTCTGGCCACCTGTGGATAACTCTCTGAATGACGACTCATACGGCGATCACAAGATCACAGGTCCAAATCATATTCTCAAAAAAGCTTCGGTTGTACAAGCAATTAGTCGCCCGCAGCGTCGATCGATCAGTTTTCCTACCTCGCATCGCTTTGGAGTTTGACTTCCAGCTCCACTCTGGATACAAGACCCTTAGAATCAACAGTCTCTGCCCAACATTTTCACTGGAATTGCGCTGGCTATCCACAAGGTTATCCACAGCCAATGAAAATCAAGAAAGATCAGCTGGAAAGGCTGGCAAGTCTCATGCTCGCCAGTTTTC
>JBFJTQ010000430.1:0-3964 GCA_041625275.1 Binatia bacterium
CGGCTGCGTCCTGTTGTCTGAGAATCAAGTAGGCGAGTGAAGCCGTGAGGGTGCACCCGTATTCAAACTTGGTCATGCCGTTGGAGGCGTAGTTCATGGAGGCGCTGGCATCGAGGAGAATGTAGGCCCTAAGATTGGTTTCGTCTTCATATTCCTTGATGAAGTAGCGATCGAATTTCCCCAGCGCCTTCCAGTCGATGCGCCGGATTTCGTCGCCGGGTGAATACTCGCGGTGTTCTTCGAACTCCACGCTGAAACCTTTCGAACGACTACGATGAATGCCGGACATGATCCCTTCGGCCACCCAGCGTGCCCTAAGGTAAAGGTTTGAAATCCCTGCGAGGACCGTCGGATCGAAGTAGCTTTTTTCGCTATTGGTCATGAAGGTATTAACTACTACCACCACCGTTGGAGATAATCTAGCCAACTTCTCCAACCCGTGTTTCGGCCCTGGTAAGTGGGTTGTTCCGCGCAACGTTCAATATGAGCAATAATTTTGTGATCGGCGCCGAGCTGCGCCAGAACCTGCTTCTGGAACGCCAGACACTTTTTTTCGGCTTCCGACCCCGTCCAGCAATTCGCTGCGGGCGGCTCACCGCGGTTGCCTTCCCTGGCGTCTCGGTAGAGCTTGGCGTGGTAGGCGTCGTGGGCGATGGCGCCGGCATACCAGAGAGCGGAATATCTCCATGTCGCCGGACCCACAACGAACGTGGGCTTCGCGGCCCAGGCCTTCATGCCGCTGCGTTTTCCCTGTGCGACAACGGTGACGTTGTCATGAATGACCGCAAACTCGGGTAAGGACATCAGCATGTGCAGCGCGTCCTTGGTCCGAAGCCGGAATTCGTCGTCTCCGCGTATCTGAATCCCATCGACTGCCTCCGTTCTTATGCCGGTAAGAAACTTCATCCTGAGCAGCTCACCAAGAGCACGACGATCGAAAATCGGCGATATCCAGGGACCGACAAGGCGATATTTTGTACAAGCGAGGAAACGTACCGCGGTCAGCGCGCCGCCTTTCCGTCCGACGACGGTTTTACGTCGGTCAACAGGCGGCCAATGATGTCAACGGAAGAAAGCCCTTCCCCCTGTGCCTTGAAGTTAGGCACGATGCGGTGGCGGAGAACGGAAGGTGCCAGGGCTTGAATGTCTTCAAGGGAAACGGCGTAGCGTCCTTGAAGGATCGTGCGCGCCTTGGCGCCCAAGACTAAGAATTGGGAGGCGCGCGGTCCCGCTCCCCATTCGACGTAGTCTTTAATAAACTGCGGCGCCGCGGGATTTTTCGGCCGCGACCTCTGCGTCAGTGTAACCGCGTAGGAGACGACAAAAGGCGATATCGGCACGCGCCGGACAAGCTCCTGGTAGCGCAAGATGGCCGAGCCTTCCATAACCTTTTGCGGTGATGGCCTGCGGACGGAGGTCGTCTGCGTCACGATTTGCACTTCGTCGTCAAAATCGGGATAGCCGATCTCGATGTTCAGCATGAAACGGTCCAGCTGTGCCTCAGGCAGGGGATAGGTGCCCTCCTGCTCGATGGGATTTTGCGTTGCCAGCACGAAGAAGGGAAGATCCAGAGGGAAGGTCGAGCCTCCTGCCGTGACTTTGTATTCCTGCATCGATTGCAACAGCGCAGCCTGGGTCTTGGGCGGTGTGCGGTTGATCTCGTCCGCGAGCAAGATGTTGGTGAAAATCGGCCCTTTGAGAAACTGGAATTTTCGTCTCCCCGTGGCGGCATCTTCCTGGAGGATATCGGTTCCGGTGATGTCGGAGGGCATCAAGTCTGGGGTGAACTGGATGCGGTTAAAGTCCAAATGAAGAATCTCGGCCAGGGTGCTGATCAGCAATGTCTTGGCCAGGCCGGGCACGCCGACCAGCAGACAGTGGCCGCGTGCGAAAAGAGCGATCAAAACTTCTTCGACAACCTTATCCTGCCCGACGATGACCTTGCGGATCTCATTGAGCATCGTGTCCCGTTTGGACGCAAATTCCTCGATCTCGGCGATCTCTTCCTGCTGAATTTCCGTTGACTCCATGGAATGTCCTCTTCAATTGGCGGCCATCAGTTGATCCAGGGTCGACTTGGCCAGCTTGGCTTTTTCGGTTTCCCCCAGGGCTGTATAAATTTCGCCGAGCAGCCGGTAAATTACGGGGTTGAATGGGTTTATCTGCACGGCTTCCTCCAGAACGGCCCGGCCCTCCGGATAGTTGCGGGCGGCATGATGAACTCGCCCTAATTGCACATAGGTATTGGCATTGTCCGGGTCCACTTCCAGCGCTTTCTTCAAAGCCGGCAGGGCCTCGTCAAAGCGGTTGAGCCGCATCAAGACCCCGCCCAGTTTATTGAGGATGATGGGGGAGTGGGGGCTGACCTGCAATGCACGCTGATACTCAAGCGCCGCAGCCAGGGGTCGCCCTTTACCCAACAGCCGATCGGCGAGATAAGTGCGGTTGCGAGCCACAGCGGACTGTATTTCCTTGAGCTCGACGATCTCTTCATCTTCTTTCTGATCTTTTTTGACCCGTAGCTTGCGCACCCGGCTTCCTTCGATTTCTTTCAGCCCTTTGCTCTTGAGGAAACCTTTCCACCGCGCTTCGAAGTCATTGAATGAAACACCGTAGACCGCCTCGATCGCCTCAGGGGTGGGTTTTTTGCGCAGCGTGGCTAGTAACTCGCGGACGCCGTCCTTGCCTTTGCTTTGATTAATGAAGTCAACGGCCGATGCGGCCTCGGCATAGGCCAACTGGACCTGCTCCGCGGAGTCGAGGTGGATCAGTGAGGGTTCCATCTTCTTGAAGCCCACAAACTGGTTCTTTTCCAGAGCCTGGACCAGCAATGTCTGATTCGCCGGCGTCAAGTAGTCCTCCGCCGCGTCTTTCGGCAAAACGGGTTTGCGCCAACGGGTTTCATAAAAACGCGCCATCCCCTCGTGCAGCCAAATCGGCGCTTGATTGTTGGTCAGTGCGACAATGACGTAATGCAGATACTCGTGACTGAGAGAATCGACCCAGCGATAGCCGTGGCTGAGAGCGCGCGGTGAAATGATCATCAGCTTATTGAACTTACAGATCCCAACGGCGCCGGTTTGCTCGATGTCGCGCAGCGAGAGCGTTGAAATGGCATTGAAACTGGCTGCGTCCGGTGCGATCTCGACGCGCACTTTTTCCTTTGGATAGTAGCCCAGCTCGGCTCCGATGGCCTGGTAACTTTTCTCCAGGGTTTCCAGCGCGTAGGACGCCAGGATGCCGTCTCGCTTTTCATCGAGATAAAGCACGAAATGCGCGCTCTCGAAGCGCTTCAGCGTCTTGACGACATCGTGTGTGAGCTGGGTGAGCAGTCTCAAGGCCTGGCGCCGCTGATCTTTCGAATCGATGGCCAATGCACGATCGAAAGATGCCAGCGCTTCTGGATAGCGTCCCTGATAGAATTTGACGCGCCCATCGAAATCGTGGGCGGCCGCCGATTTTGGGTCTTCCCGCAGCGCCTTGGCGGCGAGTTCTTCGGCCTGCGCTATATGCCAGGCTTCCAGAAGCTCTTCGCCCTCTTTAAACGCCGGCTCAGGCTGGGCCGCGAATAGGTGCAGGACGATCGCGAGTGAGGCGAAAGTCGATAATAAAAAAGCTGCTCGATACTTCAATGTGCGATTACTCAGACAGATTCTTGAAATAGCGCTCGATTTGATCCTTGTAGCGCTGCGGCACACCCTGTTTGAGAGACTCCAGAATCTCTTCGCGGAAGCTGCGCGGCGCCTTGTAGTCTTCTTTGCCCGGCAGGCGGAACTTCTCCGTGTCCAGCCCCGTGAAGCCTCCCTCGACGTTGAAATCGGGGAATTGCGGCATTCCGGGAAGCGGAACGAGCATTCCCGAAGGCAAGAATCGTCCGTAGCGGAAGAGCCGGGTGACCGGCATATTCCCGAGCTGCCCGCGCTGGGCAAGCTGCTGCATTGCGGATTGCATCTGCTGCTGCGAC
>JBFJTQ010000431.1:0-3962 GCA_041625275.1 Binatia bacterium
CGCAGCGAAGCCAATAGTTTAGTGCCTCCGAGCCGACATCTATAGTCGGTGCATGGAGTGGCGGTGTCACGGCAAGGGCGATGATTTGCCAGGTTGTCACAACGACTTTGAAACTGCGCGCTTATATGGCTTCGCCGCTGCAGGCTCACCCCGGCCTCTGATGATACCGAAACTGCAACTGCGGAATCCGGGTTGAAACCGCGATCCGAAAGGGTGCCGGCATTGGGAAGGGCGATGAGTGGAATGACCTATTCTAGTTTTGCTGAATACGACCGACGGCCTCCCTGGGGATGAAGCCCGGCGGGCGGCCGTATTTGGACCGGATCTCAAGCCAGCCATTACGGTCCGCGACCACGTTCACCCTCGTGCCGGGATCGATATGGGCGAGCAACGAGGAGCCCGCTCTGGGCTCGCTCAGCACCTGGGTCGGGCGGACGACCTCAAACGAGCCGCGAAAACTCTGCGGTACGTTTACAGTAGTCTGTTCCTGTTTTTTGGTTCTCGCCTGCTCTCTGGTGATTGGCCGCTCTCCACCCTGGTCTCTCCGCGGTGCGCGCGCAACCCTATCCGGTTTCTTCTCTGTAACGTCGGGGGACTGACGAGACGGTCGTGAGGTTGAGCCTTTGTCCTGTGGCAGAGCGGGCACAGCAGGGGAATCGTTGCTTGCTGCCGATGGCTCCCGCTCCGTTGGCGCCGCACTCGCTCCTGTTTCGCTTGGCGCGCCGGCCCCCGACTTCTGCGCCGTGACATCAGACGTTGGTGCGGCAGTTCCTGCGTGATCCCCAAGAGACCAGGTAACTATGGCGCCGCCGGCGACGACTAATCCAATTAATGCGGCAAACGTAACAAACCGACCTCTTTTATTTCCTGGCTGACCGTTGTCCGCACTGCCAGCGCCACCGTTAGTGGCTGAAGCGGAAAAAGGCTCATCCCCGGAGACTTCGTTGCCATTTCCGCGGGCGAATTCCATCTCAGTGGTTTGACCGCCTATCTGAGTCGGGGTCGTATTGCCGGGTAAACCAAAGAGCTTGTGATATATCACATTTTTGGCCCACGCGCGGTAACGGAGCATTTCATCATCCCGGCCTCGCTTTTGAGCCTCCTCGGCTCGGGCGAGAAAAATATCTCTTGCGACAACTCTTTCACTGTCAGTGAGATCCTCCATCCTCGTAATTGCGTCGATCTGCGTTTCATAGCCGTCCGCCTGATAGAGGCGAACGGAAGCCAGGAGATGATACAATCTCATTTCGCGATCATTCGGAGCTTCTTTGAGGAGTTCGTCGAGGTGCTTAAGGGCGTCGTGAAAACGGCCGGCATCGATGTATTGTTTTGCCGTCGCAAGGGACATTTCTTCGCTCGAATATTGCACATTCTCTCCCGCGGTCGCGGTCATAGACGAGTCCGTTGACCCGTATGGCGTGATCAGTTCATTGGAGTCGTAGCCAGGGGCCAGAGAGTCGTCCAGGAGCCTGGCGAGACCCAGCGTTTGCTCTTGAATGTCTTGACTCCTTTGTGTCACTTCAGTCTGTTTGGTGCATAGGTCGTTGACGTGTTGACGAAGCATCCCGATGCGCTCGGCGGTCTCCCGGCTAGCGGCCAATCGCTCATGCCAACTTGAACTCTCTTCCTGAAGACGCTGGTTCTCGACTTGTGCCTGTGCGTACCGCTCCGCGATATCATGCAGCCGGGTCTGCAAGGTTGCAGATTGGAGCACGTTGTCGCGGCTAGCTGCAAGCTGTTCCTTCAGATCGTCTAATTGCATTTCGAGCGATCCACATCGATCTTTGATGGCTTGTTCGCGGATTTGCGCATCGGCCAGCTGCGCATTTAGGTTGTCCATCTCCTGAACACTCGCCTGGCTCCTGTCCAACTGCGCTTTTAGTTCCCTTAATTCCGTTTGCTGGACATCGTGTCTTTCTTGCCATGCTTGTTCCTGGGCGTGTGCCAGACTGTCGTGTGCATTTTGCTGCTGGATTTCATTCTTCAAGCGCGCCACCTCTTCGAGGAGTTGCTCATTGTCGGCGCGCAGCCGATGGTTCTCCGGTTCTACGTTGCTGAGGCGGCGCATCCGGTCGTCCAATTCTCGAAACTGCGTTCCGCTCGCCTCTAATTGTTCCGTCAGAGTGGAAATTTCTTCGAGAAATTGACGGTTCTTTTGCTTCAAGTTTGCTATTGCGTCCGCATCAGCAGGCTGCATGGCCATGCTACTTTCATCTGTGCTGCTCTCGCCAGAACCGTCCAGCTTGGCGGCCAATGCTTCGATTTCTCGGCGCTTGGCTTTGAGTTCCCGTTCTGAAGCGATTAGAAAGATAGCTAACAATCCGATTGTGGCACCGGCAAAAATGAGCATCCAAATAAACATGCTGTCCATCGTTGTCTCCTAGCCTTCGAATCCGGTGGGCATCCTAAAATTCGCTTTCCTCGGTCGGGAGGAATGTGACGGTGCCCGCTGCGTGATGTTGCTGAGATCGATATTCATCAAAGTATTCATGTTCTGCGACAGTCGCCCTAGTGGAAAACGGCGACATGGGCATAAGTTGTTCCAGACGAAATAGCGCGTCGCTGCACATCCCGTGCAGCCGAACGAACTGCAGAGGCTGCCCTCGGCGGGCAAGCTGCGGTCCAGCGGATCCATTCGAAGTTGTAAGCGGTAAGACTTAAGAGAGTTCGCATGCTGTTCTTTTTCTATTTCTCCTATGATTCAGGAAAGAGGACGTACAGAGCTAGGGGACCCGATGAATCATCAAGAAGAAATTCGTCATCATTTGTATGGTATCCGAATGGGGTCATCGCCAAATTTATGCCAATCTGATATGTCTTCCCTTAAACCGCATAAGCTGTTGTGAAAAAAGCAATTTCACCCTCGCGATGAAGCCTGCAAAAGGGCTGCGGTGAGGTCAGTTTGTGACCAAAATCGTGAATCCAGACGAAAATTGTAACCGTTTGAATGGCAACGAGTTTTTCAGTAAAGGAGACGGTGAGCATTGAGTTTACTTGCCGCCGGGAGAAGGCTAGGTGGAATCACGGGCGC
The DNA here is from genome assembly GCA_041625275.1 of Binatia bacterium. Lineage (GTDB taxonomy): Bacteria > Desulfobacterota > Binatia > UBA9968 > UBA9968 > JBFJNS01. The sequence goes on from JBFJTQ010000431.1 coordinate 3,032, forward strand.
TCAGTTGCAAGAATTCACGAATCGCTCATGTTCTGACTCACAGTTAGCATCGTAGAAGTCACGGCGCGATGGCATATCAGGCAGCAGCGGAGTTGGGTCCTCTACGGAGAGACCAAGGAAAGCTGGGCACCTTTGCGGGAGTGTTCACTCCCAGCATCCTCACGATCCTGGGAATTATTTTATTTCGTCGTCTTGGATTTGTTGTCGGCAGCGCGGGTCTGGAGCGGGCGCTCGTCATTATTTTTCTTTCCAGCGCTCTCTGCATTTTGACCTCGATCTCTTTGTCTGCGATTGCCACCAACATGAAAGTCAAGGGCGGCGGCGATTACTATTTGATCTCCCGCACTCTGGGCGTCGAATTTGGCGGTGCCATCGGTCTCGTTCTTTTCTTGGCTCAATCGGTTTCCGTCGCCTTCTATTGTATGGGTTTCGCAGAGGCGGTAAGGGGGCTTGTCTCCGGCTATGTCGCCGTTCCTATTGCTACGATTGCGACGCTTGCGGTGGCATTTCTCTTCGTCTTCGCCTGGCTCGGGGCGGACTGGGCGACGCGATTGCAGTTTGTCATCATGGCGATTTTGGTGGCCGCATTGGCCTCGTTCTTTTTTGGCGGCGCTCTTCATTGGGACTCGACCAACCTGCGTGCCAATTTAGAAGGAACGGAAACGGATTTTTGGTTTGTCTTCGCCATCTTTTTTCCGGCGGTGACGGGTTTTACCCAAGGTGTGAGCATGTCCGGAGACCTCAAGGACCCCGGGAAAAGTCTGCCCTTGGGAACGTTTCTGGCCGTCGGTTTGTCCATTGTCATATATGTTGGTGCTGCTTTGGTATTTGCGGCCTCCGTGTCGCGGGAAACCCTTATTGGGGATTACAGCGCCATGCGGCAGGCAGCCTTCATTGAATGGCTGATCGAGGCGGGAGTGATCGCGGCGAC
>JBFJTQ010000432.1:0-3960 GCA_041625275.1 Binatia bacterium
AGACTACACTCTTTCCCTACACGACGCTCTTCCGATCTCGGAAGGGAGCGTCAAAACCCAGGCAAGGAGAATCGTTCGGACCACATTCCAGCGGGGTTGGCCCGCTGCTGCGCCGCTGCCGAAAAGCGTTGCGACGCCCTTGAAATTGTCGTTGGCGCCGTTCGCGTAGGTGACAAACAGCATGGCGCCGATAATGACTATGGCGACATCAAACATTCATGGCTCCGTTCTGTGAAATTATGAAGTCAGTATGCCGCCGCAGCTGCTGCCGCAACCGGCCGTACAGGCGTAGCAGTGGCTGCCTACTGTGATAGGGAAATTGTCAACCTGCGCAAGGGACAAGGTCGAGATATGGAGCGCTCGACCGTCGGCACCCTTGAGCGGCAGGGCGAGCATTTGATTGAAGTCGCAATCGTAAATCGAACCTTCCCAGCCGACGCTCAAAAGGCTGCGGCACATCACTTGATCCAGAGTCTCGGGGTTGAAGTTCTCGGCAAGCAGATCCATGTAGCGGTCGTATTCACCGCGCAGCTTGAGATGCATGGCGTAGCGTGTGATCGGCATGTTCGTCAGACAATAGAGACGGTTAAAGACGATGCCAAACCGATCCTTAAGGACCCGCTTGTAATCCTGCTCGAGCCTTTCCTGCGGGGGCGGCAGGTGCGGACCGAGGGGATTGTAGACGAGGTTAAGAGCTAAATTGGAGCCCGTTTGCCCGTAGCCCAAATCGTTGAAAACGCGCAGCGCGCGAATGCTCAACTCGAAGGTCCCCTTGCCTCGTTGTTTATCGACGTTTTCCTTGGAATAACAGGGCAGCGAGCAAACAAGTTCCACCCCTCGGCGTTGGAAAAACTCCGGCAGATACTCCTTCCCTGGCACAAAAATGACCGTCAGGTTGCAGCGGTCGATCACGTGGCGCCCGAGTTCGACCGCCGAGTCCACCAGATAATCGAAATTTGGATTCAACTCCGGCGCGCCCCCAGTGATGTCGAGAGTGGGGATATTTGTGCTCGCAACAAAACCGACCACGGCCTCAACGGTTTCCAGGCTCATCATCTCTTTGCGTGTCGGCCCTGATTCGACGTGGCAATGAATACAGGCCTGGTTGCAGTACCGGCCCAGATTGACCTGCAGGACGTCGACCGAACGCCTGCTAAATTCGTTGCCGTTGAGTTGTAATCTGTGAACGAAGGGTTTCACGGGGGTTCATGACGGAGATGATCAGCAGCAGCTCGAGCCCGGTCCACAAACGCTCCCGGGCATTCCGGTTACCCTGTAGTCCAAGCCCTTTGTTTCGCGCGGATGTCGCCTGAAATCGCGTGCGCAGTCGAATACCCCCGCCTTTTCGAGCGCAATCTCCTCGTGGGGCGGAAGCAAAATAAATTGATCCTGGTACGGTGGCTGGGAATAGATTTTAAATGTCTTGTCGCACACGGCGATGCGTACACCGCGGGGCAGAACATGGTCATCGTCATCGACAACCTGCTTCCAGGGTCCGCGGTAGATGACTGCCTGGTGGCGCTCGACACAGGGCCCTTCCTTTCCCTTGTGAGCCGTCAGGGTGATGGCGCGGAACTCTATTCCCTCGACGGTCTGGTAAGGCTCGGAGCGGAAGTCCTCGATTCGGATGCCGTAAAATTTGGCTTCTTCGAACGCACGAAGGAGTTCTTCTTCTAAGAAAGCCCCGGAAACGCAAGCACTCCAAAGATTGGGGTCGTTGGCTAGATGTGCCGGCACGGGCTCGTCGCAGACGATGTCGGAAATCACAAGGCGTCCGCCACGTCTGAGCACCCGATACATCTCGGCAAACAGCGACTTCTTGTCCTCCGGCCGCACCAAATTGAGCACGCAATTAGAAACGATCACGTCCACCGAGTCGTCCGCGACCAAGGGCTGCTCATGTCTGATCTTCTCTTCGAAGCTCTGCAGCGCCGCAAGGTCCTGAACTGAGCGGACGGGGTGCTGCTCGAGGAATTGCTCGACCAAATCCAGGTTTGTCTTGAGGTCTTGGATTTTGCCGCGGCGAAACTCGACGTTGTGGTAACCCAGCTTGTCGCCGATCGACTTCTGATGACATCGGGCCAGATCGAGCATGGGCGGATTGAAGTCGATGCCAATCACTTTGCCCCGGCTGCCTACGATCTGGGCGATGATGAAACAGGCCTTGCCACTGCCCGAACCCAGGTCGAGAACGGTCTCGCCCTCGCGGACATGGCGGGACGGATCGCCGCAGCCGTAATCCTTGTCTATAATTTCTTGCGGTATGACTTTGAGGAGATCCTGGTCATAATTTACGGGCAGGCACAAGCAGGCCTCAACCTCCTGTGCGGCGTTGCCGTAGCGCTGTAGCACCGCGGCCTCAACATTGGCGCGGTTCCCCCGATTGTCTCCATTGGCGTTAACGCGCACGACTCGTTCGCCATCCATAAACTCAATTTCCTCTCTCTACGTTTCTCTGCACCTGGATTTTCGAGCAACCGCGCTTTCTCTAGCGGCGCAAAACAAAGCTAGACGCACTTTGGCAACTATCGGTTATTCGGATGCAAGGTAAACGATTAAACTAGCAGAAAAGTTCCGTGTCTTCGAAATTCCACTCCGCCGCTGGCCAAGCGTATTAACTGCCTTTAAAGCCGAACCAATGCCCTATGAGTCCGCAGACTCGCTCGCATGAAACAAATAGGCTTGGATGAACTGGTCGATATCGCCGTCCAGCACCGCATCGGCATTGCCCACTTCAATTCCTGTCCTATGGTCTTTGACGAGTCGGTAGGGGTGGAGCACATAAGAGCGAATCTGGCTGCCCCAGGCGATGTCCTTCTTCGTCTTATGGAACGTCTCCATTTTTTCCTTTTGCTTTTCAATCTCGAGTTCGTAGAGGCGCGAACGAAGAATCTTCATTGCCATGGCCCGATTTTTATGCTGGGAGCGCTCGTTCTGGCAGGCGACGACAATGCCCGTGGGATTGTGCGTGATGCGCACGGCGGAGTCTGTTTTGTTCACATGCTGACCGCCAGCGCCGCTGGAACGATACGTATCGATGCGCAGGTCGGCCTCGTTGATCTCGACTTTAATCGTGTCGTCCACTTCCGGATAGACGAACACGGAGGCAAATGACGTGTGGCGGCGAGAGTTCGCGTCGAAGGGCGAGATACGGACAAGCCGATGAATGCCGGCCTCGGCTTTGAGGTAGCCGTAGGCGTAATCTCCCTCAACCGTGAACGTTACGCTCTTCACCCCCGCTTCCTCGCCCGGTTGGTATTCGAGGATTTCCTTGCGAAATCCCCTGCGGTCCGCCCAGCGCAGATACATGCGCAGCAGCATTTCCGCCCAATCCTGCGCCTCGGTGCCGCCGGCGCCGGGGTGCAGGCTGACGATCGCGTTCCTTCGATCGTCCGTCCCGCCGAGGATTTGCGCCACCTCCGTCTGGGCAATGCCTTGAGCAAGCTCCGCGATTTTGGCCACGGCCTCACGCAGGGCTTCCTCGCTGTCTTCATCTTTCGCCAGGTCGAGGAAAAAGCGCGCCTCCTCCAAGCCGGTGTGATGCTTCTGCCAAGCGTCCATGATCTCGCGCAGGGACGCCTGCTCTCTGAGGATGCCTTGAGCTTTTTCGCCGTCGTTCCAGAAGTCGGGCTGTGAAGTGATTTGGTTAAGCGCCTCTATCCGCTTTTGCTTTTCGTCGAGGTCAAAGACGCCTCCGCAGAAGCTTGAGCCGCTCTTCCAGGCTGGTCAGTTGTTCTCGGGTTTCTTCCAACATGTTGTTTCCCTAATCCTGTAATTTATCCCCATCGCGACAGGATCTCAACCTGCTGGCTCGTTTACAAAGGCAACGTTCCCTGCTCACAAAGGGCGCGATAGATCTTTTTCTCAAGCCGCCCCATAATGCGCGCATCCCTTGCGGACCGCTCATGGTCGTGGCCGAGCAAATGCAAGACGCCGTGAATGAGAAGGGTGACGACCTCC
>JBFJTQ010000433.1:0-3958 GCA_041625275.1 Binatia bacterium
CAAAAAGTACGGCAAGCGTTGCAGTTAGGACATGTCTCCACGGTATCATCTCTTACCCTCCCTCGCGGACAATTCTAGTGTCTGGGGCTCAGCGTTGACCCCGCCCCTGTGGTGTTTCCAATGAATCCATCGTCGGTACAAAAGCCAAAGACAGTAGTGCGACACTTATCCTCAGACGCACGCGCTTTCCGCCGATCAAGCGGTGCCCCAACTTCCTCGGTGTTGCTAGCCGTCCATATAGCCATAGCGGGCGCCGTCGGTTTCGCCCGCGCTTGAGTGCCGCTTGCGTCGGAATCTCCGTTCCGATGACTCACAGAATTGTCTGCTCCATTGATGGGGAGGTACGGTCTGTTCCCCCGCGAAACCGTCTCCTTTAGGGTGAATTCGGTAAGCTGGGCGCTGGCTATTGAAAAGCGTTTGGAAAACCTTTTCGAGGAAGCGAAGAAAACCGCTCGCGAGCGGGCTCTATTGTGCGCGACCATCGGTGTAACGAAGAAAGCCTTTTCGATCGACGAGAGCGAGTGAAGTTCGCGTGTTCGCTCTCTCACGCTATTTTCTTTGACGCCAGTGTCAAAGGACCAAATTAGTCCTCTGAGAGGGCGCAAGATTCATACCAAGCTCAAGCATGCAATTCCCCTAGAGAATTAAAGAACTTTCTCTGCGAGTTTTCGAGCAATGTGGAAAATCCTCCCTGCTTTTCCAAATTTTTGGAAAACCAAAAAGTGAGGGCAATTTGCTGAGACAACGATTCGATGCGTACGCCAAAAAAACTTCCTGAATTGCGAGTCGTTCCTCTTGGATTAGAAGGGATATGGTCTTGAGCTGGCTCCATGCTTGGTCGCCTATGCTTGGTATGCAAGTCCGGAAAGGTAAGGAAGTCGTTCGCAAGGTGTCACAAATAAAAGAACTGCATTTTGCTTCCATGATCGCCGTTGACTCTTGGGGTTTCTCATAACCACGGGTGGAGGATGGAGTTTCACCTGTCAATGACGCCACTCCCGAATTCAAAATGATGATCATTCATAGCGAAATGACGCATGTATTATATTGAGTCCCATAGCACACCTGGTCCTCGATTTACTTCCTGAGACCGGGGAGTCGAAAGCAAAGCGATGTGAAGTTATCGAATAGTATGGTACTGAATTCCGGATATAGGAAACGAGCCACTTGGCGGTTTGTCCGTCGTATTCAGAAAAGCCCCAGCCCCGGTTTTTTTGGCGAGAGGCAGCCGGTCTTGCACGGGGCCCTCAATGGCGAGTGCTTTGAAAAAAATCGTTCCCCTGATGCTCTTGGCAGTCATGTCGTTAGTTGCCGGTCTCTGGGCGGGAGCCTTACGGCTGGGATGGAGCATACCCGTGCCGAGCCCGGGGCTGCCGTTGGTTCATGGACCATTCATGGTGGTCGGCTTTTTGGGGACTCTAATCGGTCTTGAACGAGCAGTAGCGATGAACCGCGCCTGGCCCTACGGAGTCCCTGTGTCGACGGCGTTGGGAGCGCTGGTGGTGGTTGCCGGTCTGCCGATTCCAGTGGCCGCCTCGTTAGCGATCATTGGGAGCTTCCTGATGGGGCTCGTTTTCGTCGAACTCTATCGTCAGTCGCCAGCTGCCCACTTTGTGGTCATGGTTTTAAGCGCCGCCGCGTGGCTAGCCGGAAATTGTCTATGGCTTCTTGGTTTTCCTTTTTACTTTGTGGCCCCGTGGTGGGTAGGTTTTCTAGTATTGATGATTGCCGGAGAAAGGCTGCAGCTTTCCCGCATCATGCAAAGATCACCCAGAACTTTCTACCTGTTTCACGCGAGTACCGCATTGCTCTTGCTGGGTCTCTCGTATTCCATAGTTTCGTTTCACGCGGGCCTTCGTCTTGCGGGAATCGGACTTTTGGCCCTGGCCCTTTGGTTAGTGAAATACGATGTCGCTTGGCGTTCACTGCGCCAGTCCGGTCTGCCCCGTTTTATGGCCGTCTGTTTGCTCTCGGGTTATGTATGGCTTGGAGTTGGCGGGCTGCTTTGGCTCCTTCTTGCCTCCCAATTTCAGGCCGGACCGCGATATGACGCGATGCTGCACACAATTTTTCTCGGTTTTGTTTTTTCGATGATTTTTGCCCATGCGCCTGTCATCTTCCCGTCGATCACTGGCATGGCCCTACCGTTTTTCGGCGCGTTTTATATTCATCTCCTCTTGCTTCATGTATCGCTTCTGCTCAGAGTTGGGGGCGATTTGATGCTATGGGTCACCGCGTATCAATGGGGTGGACTGCTCAACATCGTGGCGGTGCTATTATTTCTCGGCAATAACATACGCGCCGTCAGATCAAGTCGGCGACAATGAAGCGAGGGCTGCTCGGAGAACCTACCCATCCGAGCAAGTGACCATTTCCGTTGACGCAATGATTCTAAAGTCTGGGAATTGAGGCCCAGCGCAGAGTGGAAACTTAGGATATCAGTTGCAGTATTTGCTTGATAAAGGCGAGTGGCGTATATGTATATTGCTTCCCGTATAAGTAGCGCAGCCCGATATCCATATGGGGAATGGGTAGTCTTTCCGTGCGTTGCTAGAAGGGCACGATGAGCTGGTGCAACAAGCAGCTTTTGCAGTGCATCACTTCATCGAAGAGGGAGTGCCTCTGCGGGTCGGGGTGCAAGCAGGACAAGCAGCGGCCGGGTTTAATGGTGTCCGGCCGTCATAAAGAACTGACAGGATTTATCTGGAAATTCGAAGAGACTTTGCCGCAAATCCACGCCGATCAGGGCTCCACTCTTAGACATTGCGGTTAATAGTTTTTTTTTGAGGCGAGCGTCGAGTGATGCTGAGAAATCTTGTTTAGAGCCTGCCGATAAATTTTTGTGCAGATTGCCGAGAGAGCATGGTCATATCGTTCAGCGGTCCATCGAAAGATTAAACCAAGCCCTTGCCGACGAGATCATTGAAACAGCCAGCGAAGATCAAGCTGAAAATACATTCCATGTACCATTAGAGTCTTGCAATATGAAACTAGGGATTACACTGCCTCATTTTGGCCCTGCGGCGAGCACCGATGCGATCATAACGATAGCGCGGAAAGCTGAGGCGCTAGGCTATGCGTCGCTTTGGGTGCTCGATCGGCTCCTTTGGCCCGTACAGCCCGCATCGAAATATCCCGGCAACCCCCGCGGTGAAATGCCCAAGCCCATGCAAAGTACGTGGGATCCGCTGATCGTTCTTGGTTTTGCCGCGGCCCATACAGAGAAACTGCTCTTGGGGACCAGCGTTTTGGTGGCCGGCTATCGCAGTCCGGCGGTGGCGGCAAAAATGATTGCAACCTTGGATCTTCTCTCCCGGGGACGCCTGATCATTGGCTTGGGTGTCGGTTGGAACCGCGATGAGTTTATCGCTGTCGGCCAAAATTTAGACGAGAGAAACGAACGCGCGGATGAATTCATTGAGGTCTTGAAAGAGCTCTGGCGGAGCGACGAACCGGGCTTCACGGGAAAGCACTTTCATATTCCGCGCTCCGTTTTTCTTCCCAAGCCGGTGCAGAATCCGCATCCTCCCATCTGGATCGGCGGCAATTCCGCTAGGGCGCTTCGCCGTGTCGCTGCGTACGGCGACGGGTGGCATCCCACGAGCCGTATGCCTCTTTCGGAATTGACGGACAAGATGCGGCGCATTCAAGACATGGCCCAAAACTTAGGGCGCCAGCCGGAGAAGATTACGCTCACGCTACGTTGGAACAGTTTCCCAGATATTACGGATCGCAACGGCGCTACATTAGTGACGCAGAAGCTTCGTGAGTTCCGGGAGGTGGGCGTCGAGCATATCTGCATCGATTTGAACATCCCCCAGCCGGTGACGATTCCTTTCATGACCGAGACTATGGAGCGGTTGATGGAGGAAATTATCCCCGCTCTCTGACGACAACGCGAGCGCGTCGACTCAAAGGCTTATAGAACTGCCATCCCCTCGATTTCAACCATTGCCCC
>JBFJTQ010000434.1:0-3954 GCA_041625275.1 Binatia bacterium
CCCCCGCGTCAGCGTCAGAGTTCCGCTAGCGAATCGGCGCCTAGCCAGCTTCGAACGCTGACGTTTTTTTGGTTCGAAGCCAACAGGCCTCAGCAACCCTTATGCCACCATTTTAGATGCGCGGAGTGCTGCTGCGTGTGATTCAGGCTCTACCCAGATGGGTGTGCTAAGAAGCAGCGCAAGCTTGTACGAACACGCCTTTAAACTTCCGCTTTGGAACCAGATTCCGACTGGAGCGAAATGAACTGACGAATTGAGCGGCCTTAGTCCTTTGCCGCCACCTTGTTTGAGCCTCTCATGGGGTGTGGACAATCTCCTGCATTCTTTATGGCGCCTTGCATGCTTTTTCCTTCAGGCGAAGCGGCAAGCGTGGGAGATTGCGATGGTTGAAAAATCGCAGAAATCCCTGTGCTTTCAAACGGGGGCTGGGCTAACCGCGGCTTGCGCTGGAAACAACTCTATGGCTCGGTCCCGATCTCCTCATTCGGGTCGATCTTGTTGATGACCAAACCAGAGATGAGTTTCGGAAAAAAGTAGGTGGACTTCTGAGGCATTTTTTCGCCGCCGCTAGCAATAGTCAAAATATCCTCCGCCTTGGGAGGATTAAGAATAAAAGCCGCCTGATAGTCCTCTTTCTCCAGAGCCTGCAGCACCAGATCCTCATCCTGAGAGTACCGGACGTTGTCTCCGCTTGTCTGCTGCTCAGGGGTGAGACCCAGAATGTTCTCCAGAATCAAGAGATGGAGCGTCGTCACGTCGAGTTCACGCAGTGCCGGGCTCATGTCTTTCGCCAACCGTTGCATGATCCTTTTGTTCTTGAGTCGTAGTATCAGATAGCGCGGGTCGCGGTGGAAGCTTGCGCCGATGAGCCGTTGTTTCTTGCCCCCAGTTTTGAGCGCCTTGAGAAACCAGGCCTTGCCTTCCGGGGTCTTGGGATATTGCTCGAGATAGAAAGACTTCTGCAGCGACTCCTCCAGTTGAAGGAACGGTTGCGGCGCATATCCCCGCACGAGACGGTGCGTGGGCAGGATGACGACGTTCTCGTCGTTCATGTTGGCAAAGTAGGTCATGATGAAATTAAACGCCTCGCGTCCGTTCCACTGGTTTTGCTGCTTGCGAATCTCGTCGCGGTAGTTCAACGTCGCCTCATAGCGGTGGTGACCGTCGGCGATGAGCAATGGCTGGTCTTTCATCTCGCGCTGGATTTCCCCTATGAGCCCCCGATCCGTGATGCGCCACAGCCGGCATTCCCCGCCGCCATCCTGCTTGACGTCAATGAAAGGCGAGACGCCGTCGAGATGCTCGGCCAGCATACGGTTGATGGATTGGTTGGGCTGGGAATAGAGCGCAAAGATCGGGCTGAATTGCGCATGGCTCGCCAGCATCAGTTGCAGGCGATCTTCCTTGGGCGCAGCTAGAGTCTTCTCATGCGGGCGGATATCACCGCTGGCGAAGTCGTGCAGTTCGGTCAGGGCGAAGAACCCCTGGCGCACCTTGTCCTCTCCCGTTTTGAGCGAAAAACGGTGCGTGAGAAAATAGATTGCCGGGAGGTCATCTCGTTCGAAGATTCCTTCAGATTGCCACGCGCGGAACAGTCCGGCAACCGCCGTGTAGGGATCGGGCTCCTGGTTGAGATCCAAACGGACAAAATTATGCGGCGATTTGCGATAGAGTCTTTCCTGTTCCTCCTTGGAGATCACATCATAAGGAGGCGTGATGACTTTCGAAAGATCACGGATTTTTTTTTGGTTATAGAAAACTGCGCGAAATGGAGCGATACGTACCATAGTCATTTAACCTTGTAGCGGAATGGCCGCGGGGGTCAAGAACCCCCTCGATTCATAGCCCATCGACTGCTCTCAGGGATAGACGCCGGAGGGAGAACCAATCAAATAAAACTGACATCCTGAACTAACCCTCTGTGAATTCCGTGCCTCGGCAGTGAAGACTTCTTCATGGAGCTTCGTGCCCTGCGACAGATAACTCACGAGCACGGCGGTATGGTTCACTATCGCGTCGGCCTTGGCACTTGGGCTGAGCGCGCCATTAACTCAGCGCCTTACTCGAAGATCATGGAATTCGCGAACTTTATTCCTAATGGTGATTTCCTCTTAGACATTGTCATTATATCGAAGTCACACTTTTAACAAGCCTCGGCTTGCGGCAAGACATGGCCCGCTAGGTTGGCGGCTCTGCGATTGATAGTCAACGGTCGCTGTGTCATAAAAAATCGTGACTTCTTCATGGCTCCAGCTCTCGCTGCGAACCGACCCTTCGGTGTTGGACGCCGTCTCCAATTTTTTGATCGAAAGAGGATCTCCCGGCGTCTTGATCAAAAAAAATGAGGTGCAGGCTTATTTCCCCCATGCCGGCGACTCCGCCGTCATCCGCAGGGATGTGCAACGCTTCCTGCGGGGGATCCACAGCGTTTGCCCGGAAGTGCAAGCCGCGCGCATACAATGGCGCATTCTTAGGAACAGGAATTGGAACAGTACCTGGCGCAGGTTCTTTTCGCCCCAGAAAGTAGGCCGAGCTCTTATCGTTGCGCCACCGTGGGCCAAACTGGGGCGGCTCCATGGACGACACCTCATCACCATCGAACCCGGGATGGCGTTTGGCACGGGAACACACACCACGACGCGCGGTTGCATGGAGTTCATCGAAACAGTGCACCGGGCATTGGAGGGCGAAGAGTTTACCGCCCTCGATGTTGGCACGGGGTCCGGCATCCTGGCCATCGCCTTGGCAAAATTGGGGGCGGCCAGGGTCTGGGCGCTGGACAACGATCCCGTCGCGTTGAAGGTAGCCCGGGAAAACTTTCACTTGAACGCTGTTGCGGGACGGGTTTTCCTATACCGTAGCAATTTGAGCGCCGTGCGCAGGTCATTCTCGGTTGTGCTGGCCAATCTCACGGCCGAATCGATCCTTAATCTCGCCGCCCCGCTGGCGGCGCGCGTTGGCGCCAAAGGCTTCTTGGTGCTTTCCGGAATTATGCGGCCCCAGGGCGAGCAGGTGTTGCGTCGCTTTCGTTCCAATGGCTTCAGGTTAATACAGCGCAAAGATGAAAAGGAGTGGGTGACGCTGCTCCTGAAACGAAGGTAAATGACCCGCTTTTTTCTACCGCGCAAAGATCTTCAAGGGAACCGAGGCATGATCACCGGCCAAGAACTGGAGCACATGCGCCGGGTGCTTCGGCTCGGCCCCGGAGATCACGTCACGCTTTTCGACGACGGCGGCTGGGAACATCAAGGCATCATTCGTTTTGTCGGCGAAAATGCCGGCGAGATCGAAATTCTGCAGTCGTACGAAGCGATTGACGAGCCGCCCATTGACATCACCTTGGCCGTGGGTTTGACCAAGGGTGAGAAAATGGACTTTGTCGTAGAGAAAGCGACGGAACTGGGGGTGCGGACCGTCGTACCCTTTATATCGGTGAACACGGTGCCGAAACTGGACCAAGAAAGAGTTGAAAAACGCGCCCGGCGCTGGCAAACGATCGCACTCAGCGCGGCAAAACAAAGCGGCCGTACTCGCATTCCGGTTATTCATCGGGTATGTCTTTTCCGGGATTGGGTCAAGCAACCAGCCGTCGGCGCGCTCAGGCTTTTGTTTTGGGAAGGGGAAGAACAGCAGACCCTAAAAGCGGTTTATGAATCGGCAAGCGACGCGCGTTCGATTATTGCCGTTGTCGGTCCTGAGGGCGGCTTTAGCCCCGAAGAGGCGACCTTAGCGCGGGAGTTTGGTTTCAGGACGGTAGGTTTGGGCCATCGGATTCTGCGCGCGGAGACCGCTGCCGTCGCGGCGCTAACGCTCGTGCAGTTCTTATGGGGGGATTTGGGCTAGATCGTTCTTGCTTCATTCCGCGGCTTTCTCTAGCATGACGCACATGATAAGAGCCCGTCAACACAGCCATGCAATGTCCCAACTGCGACGGTTCCGTTGAGTTCGACACCA
>JBFJTQ010000435.1:0-3951 GCA_041625275.1 Binatia bacterium
CCTAGGCTAGATTGAGGCGCGCAGGAGAATTTAAAAATTGTAAGGAGGCTCGCTTATGGAGAGTAGAGACGAATCGGCCATCATCTCTCTTTTGGATAAGGATCCCGAGCTAAAAAAATATTATGACGAACATCAGCAGCTGGAGAAGAAGTTATTAGAATTTCAACACAAACTTCATCTTTCGGTGGATGAGGAAGTGGAGAAGAAAAGACTGCAAAAAATGAAACTCGCTGGCAAGGACAAAATCATGGAGATCCTTGAGAAACACCGCCATGCGAACGCGACACAAGGTTAAAGGGGTATGATATGAAAAAGACCGGAGCCGAGATTTTTGTCGAGTCGCTCAGACACGAGGGCGTCAAGACGGTATTCGGGTTGCCGGGTGGCGTGGTTTTGAAGATCTTCGATGTCCTGTGCCAACAGAAAGATATTGAGCTGGTATTAACGCGCCACGAACAGGCAGCGGCTCATATGGCCGAGGGATACGCAAAGGCCACCGGCAAGGCGGGCGTCGTCCTGGTTACTTCGGGACCCGGTATGACGAACATCGTGACTGGATTGGCGGACGCGTATATGGACTCGGTTCCACTCGTCGCGTTTACCGGACAGGTCTCCACCAATCTCATCGGCAATGATGCTTTCCAGGAGGCAGATAACGTTGGCATCAGCCGTCCTTGCACCAAGCATAATGTTCTCGTGAAGGACGTGAAAGACCTGGCCCAGACAATCAAAGAGGCCTTTTACATCGCTCTGACCGGAAGAACCGGCCCCGTTTTGGTTGATATTCCAAAGGATGTCAGCACGGAGAAGGCGGACTTCGGCAAGTATCCCGACAAGGTCAACTTGCGCGGCTACAATCCCACGGTCAATGGCAACAAGCATCAAGTGAAGCAAGCGGCCGAAGAGATCATGAAGGCGAAAAAGCCGATCATCTATCTGGGTGGCGGGGCCATTTTTTCCGATGCGGCCGATGAGATTCTGCAATTTGCCGAAATTACCCAGATTCCGGTTACGATGACGCTCATGGGGCTCGGAAGCTTTCCCGGCACTCACCCGCTATCATTGGGAATGCTGGGTATGCACGGCGCTTACTGGACCAACATGGCGATGCATCAAGCAGACCTTCTAATCGCGGTTGGCGCCCGATTCGACGATCGCGTAACCGGGAAACTATCTGAATTTTGTCCCGACGCGCGCGTCATCCACATCGATATTGATCCGACATCGATCAAGAAGACCTTCCATGCCCACATTCCGATCGTGGGAGACGTAAGGACGGTATTGAGGCAGATGAACGCAATACTGCGCGCCATGGACGGCAATGCGGCGGAAGTGAAAGCGCTGCGCGCACCCTGGATAAAGCAGATCGAGGAGTGGAAGAAGGCGCATCCCCTTGAATACAAGCAGGACGACAGAGTCACCAAGCCGCAGTTCGTCGTGGAGAAACTCTATGAGCTGACCAAGCACGATGCCATCGTCGCTACGGATGTGGGCCAGCATCAGATGTGGGCGGCGCAATATTTCAAAGGGACGAAACCTAGAACCTGGCTCACATCGGGCGGGCTCGGCACCATGGGCTTCGGGTTCCCGGCTGCCATCGGCGCCCAGAAAGCCTTCCCCGACAAGTTGGTGGTTTGCATCACTAGCGAAGGCAGCTTTCAAATGAATCTGCAGGAGCTCGCGACCGCCGCCGAGCACAAACTGCCGATCAAAATCGTGTTGATGCATAACGGATTTCACGGAATGGTTCGGCAATGGCAGGACCTGTTTTACGAGGGTCGTTACTCTGCGAGCCGGCTTGGGAATACCCCGGACTTTGTGAAGTTGGCGGAGGCCTATGGCATCTTGGGTTTGCGCGCGTCGAAACCGAACGAGGTGGAGCCGGCGCTCAAGGAAGGGTTAAAGTACAAAGGACCGGTTTTAATGGATGTTTACACCGACCCGTTTGAGAATTGTTACCCGATGATTCCCGCTGGGGGCGCCCAGCATGAAATGATGCTCGAAGATCCTCCTGAGCTGACTCAGGCTAGGAAAGGCGGAGTACATAAGAGAAAGGTGGAGGAGGGAGAGGGCGTTCTGCCTGCCTGATTTCAGCAGCGAATGGAACATATCATATCGGTTCTTGTAGAAAATAAATTTGGCGTTTTGGCCAGGGTCGCCGGTCTTTTTAGCGCCAGGGGTTATAACATCGAAAGCCTTTCGGTCGCTCCCACCCTGGATCCTACGACTTCGATGATCACTATCGTCACGGTCGGCGATGATCGGATCATCGAGCAGATCATGAAACAATTGAATAAGGTCGTGGAAGTCCTCAAAGTCGTGGATCTAACCGAAACCCATTATCTTGATCGGGAGACCGCGCTGATCAAGGTTCACACCAAGCCAGAGCACAGGGACGAAGCGATTCGTATTACCGACATTTTCCGTGCAAAGATCGTCGATTCATCGCCAACAACCTACACAATTGAGATAACGGGCGATGTTGACAAGGTTGAGGCTCTCATCAACTTGCTCCAGCCATTGGGAATAAGAGAGCTCATTCGCACGGGGAGAATCGCCATCGCGCGCGAGACCACACGCACCGGGTCGCCCCGCCGAGAGCCAGCCTTGCTCAAAACCTGAGCGGAGGCAACCCGGCGGTTGTGTATCCCGCTTCGCAAAGGCTCACGGCCCGTTTCCTACTGTAAGTAACCGGGGGCATGCGCGGCGAACTCACGGCAAAATATGTGAGACCCAAGTTGCCGGCTTCCTGTCCCGGCGAGCTTAGCGAAATCGTTTATGCTCCGAGTTCTCTTGGTGAATAGTGTAGACAGGTAGGTGGTATGCCAGGCATCAGGTACGCTATTTCTTTTCCTCGGTCATCTTATCAGCGCCTTCTTTGACCGCTTCTTTGATCTTTTCGCCCGCCTCTTGCATCGCCTCCCCCGCTTTCTCAATCGCCTCTCCCGCTTGCTCTCCGGCCTTCGTTACTGCGTCTCCGATCTTTTCCGCCGTCGTCGCCGGTTTTTCCTCGGATTTACCGCATGCGGCGGCTGAAGTAATAAAAACTGCCGCAATGACGACCGCCAAAAGCCTGCTCATCGTTTTCATGTAAGCTACGAGCCTCCTTTTTTCGTCAAAGTATTGATTAGGGCTAACATGGCGAAGGCGGCGTTTCAATGATCACTGGGCTCTCAGCAACTTCAAGGGTCCTCGTTGACTGTGCGCGCCTGCGGTGTGAGAATTGCAAGTAGTGAGATGAACTACATGATTTGGCTTTTCTTGTGTTTTTCGTTATTGGCCTTGACGGCATGCTCGACTCCAAAGCCGGTATTGTATCCGAACAGATATTTAAACCAGGTTGGGACCGACAGCGCTGAACTCGACACTAAAGAGTGCATGCGTCGAGCCGACGCCTATGTGGCCAGCGAGGCCGGGGGAGAGAAGGTCCTAGAAGGGACGGCGATGGGTGCGGGCGCAGGGGCAGCCGTGGGTGCTGCGGCCGGAGCAGCAGGAGGTGCCATTGTTGGGCGGGCGGGCCCAGCTGCTGCGGTGGGTGCGGCCGGTGGCGGCGCCGCCGGGGCAACCCGGGGGCTAATACGGAGCCTGTTCAGTAAGCGCGGCCCAAGCCCGGTCTACAGGAATTTCGTTGATCGTTGCCTGCGCGACAAAGGCTACGATCCCATCGGATGGAATTAAGCATTGAGGCCGCCCCATAGATAGGAAGCGCGCGACTCTCGCATCGCGACGTTGCGAGATGATTCAAGCAATATTCACACCTTAGAGTTCATCTCCAGGTATTGTAATTTGACTTCCAGGTGCCTTAACGGCATAGTGTGCGTTGAGTGAATCGAGGGAGACGCTGATGCAAGTCTATTATGATCGTGACGCCGATTTGAGTTATATTCAAGCGAAGAATGTTGCCGTTCTCGGTTACGGAAGTCAAGGTCATGCTCACGCCAACAATCTGCG